>NZ_LZXX01000118.1:0-142422 GCF_001729305.1 Burkholderia sp. A2
GCCGGACGACGTCGCGCTCGCCGCCACTCCCTCCCACCGTCCTTGACATCGAACCATGAGCAGCGACAACACCCTGCAGACTCCCGCGCGGCCCGCAGCCGCCGATCCGGCCCATGCCCGCCAGCCCCCGTCGGCCGACCACACCGGTGCGCCGCGCGCGCCGGGCGGGTCGGACGCCCGCACACAACCGGCGCCGGGCGGCGCCGCACCGGCCACACCGCCGCCCGCACGACGCAAGCACCTCGTGCGGGCGCTCGTCGCCGTGTTCGCGCTCGGCATCATCGGCTGGGGCATCTGGTACGGGATCGTCGGCCGCTGGTACGAATCCACCGACAACGCGTACGCGCAAGGCAACGTCGTCGAGCTGACACCGCAGGTGACGGGCACCGTCGTGTCGATCGATGCGGACGACGGCAATCTCGTTCGCGCCGGCACGCCGCTCGTCCGTCTCGACTCAAGCGACGCGCAGATCGCGCTCGTGGCCGCGCAAGCCGATCTCGCGGCCACGGTGCGCAAGGTGCGTGGCCTGTACAGCAACGAGCGCGGGCTCGCGAACAGCATCGATGGCGCACGCGCCGACCTCGACGCGCGGCGCACCGCGCTCGACAAGGCGAAGGCCGACTACCGGCGCCGCGAGGATCTCGGCCGCTCCGGCGCGATCTCGCGCGAGGAGCTCGCGCATGCGCTCGACACGCTGACGTCCGCGCAAAGCGCGTACGCCGCCGCGCAAAGCGCGCTCGCGACGTTGAGCGAACAGCACCAGACGAGCAAGGCGCTCGTCGACGACACCGCGGTCGCGTCGCATCCCGACGTCCAGGCCGCGGCGTCGCGGCTGCGCGCCGCTTATCTGGCCCGTGCGCGCACCGACATCGTCGCACCCGTCACCGGCTATGTCGCGAAGCGCACAGTGCAGGTCGGGCAGCGCGTGTCGCCGGGCGTGCCGCTGCTCGCGGTCGTGCCGCTGCGCCAGTTGTGGGTCGACGCGAACTTCACCGAAAAGCAGCTCGAGCACATGCGGATCGGCCAACCGGTCGAGCTGACCGCCGACCTGTACGGCGACGCCGTGCGTTATACGGGCCGCGTGCAGAGCCTCGGCGTCGGCACCGGCAGCGCGTTCTCGCTGCTGCCCGCGCAGAATGCGACCGGCAACTGGATCAAGATCGTGCAGCGATTGCCGGTGCGCATCGAACTGACGGACCCGTCGCAACTCGACGCGCATCCGCTGCGCATCGGCCTGTCGATGCATGCGCGCGTCGACCAGCACGACCGCAGCGGTGCGATGCTGTCGCATCGCGCGCAGGATGCGCCGGTGTTCCGGACCGACGTGTACCGCGACGAGCTCGCGCGCGCCGACAGCCTGATCGCCGACGTCGTGCATGCGAACCTGCCGGCGGCCGTGCGTGCGGAGCGTGTGCGATGAGCGGCCCGATGCCGGCCGCCGACGCCGGCTTTCGTCCGTCGAACGTCGCGCTGACGACGTTCGGCCTCGCGCTCGCGGTGTTCATGCAGGTGCTCGACGGCACCGTCGCGAACGTATCGCTGCCGACGATCGCCGGCAACTTCGGCGTCAGCACGACGCAGAGCGCATGGGTCGTCACGACGTTCTCGGTCAGCAATGCGATCGCGTTGCCGCTGACCGGGTTTCTCGTCAAGCGCATCGGGCAGGTCCGGCTGTTCGTGTGGGCGACGCTGGCGTTCACGTTCGCGTCGCTGCTGTGCGGCTTCGCGCAAAACCTGCCGCAACTCGTCGCGTTCCGCGCGCTGCAGGGTCTCGTGGCCGGGCCGATGATCCCGACCACGCAGGCGCTGATGCTGTCGATCTACCCGCCGCAGCGGCGCGGCTTCGCGCTGTCGATGATCGCGATGGTGACCGTCGTCGCGCCGATCGCGGGCCCCGTGTTCGGCGGGTGGGTGACGGAACATTACTCGTGGCGCTGGGCGTTCCTGATCAATCTGCCGATCGGCGTGTTCGCCGCGATGTGCGTGTTCGCGCAGATGCGCGCGCGCGTCGAGACGACGGTCGCCGCGCGTGTCGACTATGTCGGCCTCGCCGCGCTCGTCGTCGGCGTCGGCGCGCTGCAGATCGTGCTCGACAAGGGTAACGAAGCGGACTGGTTCAACTCGACGTTCATCGTCGTGATGTCGGTGGTCGCCGCGTTCGGGATCGCGCTGTTCCTGATCTGGGAGCTCAACGAGCCGAACCCGATCGTGAACCTGCGGCTGTTCGCGCATCGCAACTTCGCGGCCGGCACGCTGACGCTCGTGCTCGCATACTCGGCGTTCTTCGCGGTCAACGTGATCGTGCCGCAATGGCTGCAGCGCACGCTCGGCTATACGGCGTTCTGGGCCGGGCTGGCCGTCGCGCCGATGGGCGTGATCCCCGTGCTGATGACGCCGTTCATGGGCAAGTACGCGCCGCGCTTCAACATGCGCGTGCTCGTGTGCTGCGCGTTCGCGATCCTCGGCACGTCGTCGTTCCTGCGCGCGGGCTTCGTGCCCGACGTCGACTTCACGCACATCGCGCTGATCCAGCTGCTGCAGGGCCTCGGCCTCGCGCTGTTCATCATGCCGATCAACAGCATCCTGCTGTCCGACCTGAAGCCGGACGAGATCGCCGCGGGCTCCGGCCTGTCGACGTTCCTGCGCACGCTCGGCGCGAGCTTCGCCGTGTCGATCACGTCGTTCCTGTGGGACCGGCGCGCGATCCTGCATCACGCGCAGCTCAGTGAACACCTGAGCCAGTTCGATCCGGCCGTTCGCGCCGAACTCGCACAGCTCGGCGGCGGCGATCCGCAACGCGCGGCGACGCTGCTCGGCAACCTGGTCGACGCGCAGGCGTACCAGATTTCGTTCAACGACGTGTCGTTCGCGCTCGGCTGCGTGTATCTCGCCGTGATCGCGGTGGTGTGGCTCGCCCGTCCGCCGTTCGGCCCCGGCGCCGCCGCGAAACGATGAAGCGGGCGCCGCGCGGCCCGTTCCGACCCATGCTGTTCAATTCGATGGAGATTGACCCGATGCCTACCCACCACGCTGAAAACGCCACCTCCGCACTGGCGGCGTTCGCCGTGTTCGACGTCACGGAATTTCCGCTCGTCATCGTCCGCAACGATGCCATTGCATCCCGCGGCTACGCGCAGCGCTGGCTCGACGACATGCACGCGCTGATGCGGCACGGCGAGCCGTTTGTCATGATCTTTCCGCCGGCCCGGCCCGACGAGCAGCATGACGACCGCAAGGAACGCGGCATGTGGCTCAAGCAGAACCGCGCCGCGCTCGCCGCGGTTTGCCGCGCGCTCGTGTCGGTCGAACCGGACCCGAACGAGCGGGAAGCGGCCATCGCCAACGCGGCCGGCATCGAAAAGGCGTTCGGGATTCCGTTCGACGTGACCGCTTCGCTCGACGATGCGAAGCAGGCCGGCCGGCGACGCCTGATGGAGGCGGTCTAGCGCGGCCCGTTCGCGCGCAACGCCTCGAACCGGTTGCGCAAGTCCGCCTGATTGCAGATTCCAACAAATAAACGGGGTGGCTTGTATGAAAGGACTGGATTGTCTGAAATGGTTGGTACCCGGCGACACGGATGCGTCATGGCAGCGGATGACCGACGCGGCCGCCGGCATGGGATTCGACAAGGTCGTGCTGATCGTGTTGCCGTTTACCGGCGCATCGTTCGATCTCGCGCGCAAATGGAGCAGCGGCGTGCCGGGCTGGACGGCGCTGTACCGGCAGCGGCAATTCGACCGCATCGATCCGACGCTGCAACATTGCTTCCGCTCGGCGCTGCCGCTCGTCTGGGACGACACGCTGTTCGGGCTGGCCGGGCAACGGCCATGCTACGAAGCGGCGGCCGCATACGGCATGCGCAGCGGCGTCGTGCTGCCCGTGCGCGGCCCGAAGGGGGAGGTCGGCATGCTGTCGTGCGCGAGCGCGGACGATCTCGCCGCCACGCGCGAGCGCTGCGACCGGCATCTGGCGGCGCTCACGCTGTTGCGCGACATCGCCTGCGAAGCGATCGCGGGCACGCGCTGCCACGCACCGCCCGACAGCGTGCCGCGCCTCAGCCGGCGGGAGGTCGAATGCCTGCGCTGGCATGCGGCCGGCAAGACCTCCTGGGAAATCGGCCACATCCTGAACGTGACCGAGTCGTGCATCAACTTCCACTTCATGAACATCCGTCGCAAGTTCAACGTGTCACGTCGGCACGAAGCCGTGCTGCGCGCGGTGGAGTGGGGGCTGATCAGCATCTCCGACGTGACGGTGTCCACCTGACGCCGATGCCGGCGTCTCGTCGAGCCAGCGGTCGAGAAACGCGCTGAGCCACGCGGCCGTCGTGCGGTCGTGCCGGCGGCCTTCGCTGGCCTGCGTCGCCAGGTCCTGCGCGCCGGGCACCGTCAGCTTGTGCGCGGCCGCCGTGCTCCAGCGCCGCATCATCGGATAGCTCACTTCCGGATGGAACTGGACACCGTACGCGCGCGGCCCGTAACGGACGGCCTGGTTCTCGAAATGCTCGCCGGTCGCGAGGATCTCGAGCCCGGCCACGCGCTCGAAGCCCTCGCGATGCCACTGGTACACGTGCGACGGCCATGAACCGAGTCGCCGGCCGGCCGGCGTCGCGGCGATCGGCCAGTAGCCGATTTCCGCGCGTCCGTCGCGATGCACGTTCACGCGACCGCCCAGGTGGCGAATCATCATCTGCGCGCCGAGGCAGACGCCGAGGAACGGCGCCGCTTCGCGCAGCGGCACACCGATCCAGTCGATCTCGTCGCGGATCCAGCGATCGTCGTCGTTGGCGCTCATCGGCCCGCCGAACACCACGGCGCCCGCATGGTCGGCGAGCGTCGCCGGCAACGGATCGCCGAGCGGCGGGCGGCGGATGTCGAGCGGATGGCCGCGGGCGGCGAGCAGCCGGCCGATCCGGCCGGGGCTCGACTGTTCGCGATGCAGCACGATCAGGATCGGACGAAGGGCTAAGTGCGTCATGTCGGATGGTCGGTAGAAGGTCAGCCCGGCTGGCCGCGCAACGCGTCGAACGACACCATCACCTGTTCGCGATAGGCGGGCCGCCGGCACAGGCGGGCGTACCAGGCCTCGACGTGCGGCAACGGCGGCCGCTCGACGTCGAGCGAGAAATAGCGGAACAGCGTCGTGCCGGCCGGAATGTCGGCCAGGCCCGGCGACGCGCCACCGAGAAACGGCTGGGTCGACAGCAGCCGGTCGAGCAGCCGGTAATGCGTCGCGCTGCGCGCGGCCTTGTCGAGCACCATCGCTTCGTCGCGCCGCTCCGGCGGCGTTCGCACGAGTGCCCAGAACAACCCGGTCATCACGTCGGGTTCGAGCGTGGTCTGCGACCAGTCCATCCAGCGCTCCGCGCGCGAACGGGCGAACGTGTCGCGGCACCAGAACGGATTGTTCGGCACGCGCGCGGCGAGATAGCGCAGGATCGTGTGCGACTCCCACACGACGTCGCCGTCCCAGTCGATCACCGGAATCCGGCAGGTCGGATTCAGCGCGGCGAACGCGGGCGTCTGCAGCGAGCCGTGCTCGCCGCCGACCGCAATATGCCGGTAAGGCAGGCCGAGCTCGCCGATGAGCCACAACACCTTCTGCACGTTGAACGACGTGCGGCGGCCCCAGACGGTCAGCATCGCGCGGCATCCTCGCAGGCGGCGATCGACGCGCAAGCCGCGTAGCGGTCGAGGCCCGCCGCAAGATCGGCGATCAGGTCGTCCGCATCCTCGAGCCCGATGTGCAGGCGCACGCCGCGGCTGCCGGACGGCCAGCGCGCCGCGAGACCGTGCGCGTCCAGCTCGAACGGCAGCGCCAGGCTCTCGTAGCCGCCCCACGAATAGCCAAGCCCGAACAGCGTCAGATGATCGAGAAACGCGTCGATCGCCTGCGCGGGAGCCGGCTGCAGCACGACCGAGAACAGCCCCGACGCGCCGCGGAAATCACGGCGCCACAGCGCGTGGCCGTCATCCCCTGGCAACGCCGGATACAGCACGCGCTGCACCTCGGGACGCCGCGCGAGCCAGCTCGCGACCGCGAGCGCGTTGCGCTGGTGCTGCCGCAGCCGCACGCCGAGCGTGCGCAGCCCGCGCAGCGCGAGATAGACGTCGTCGGGGCCCGCGCACAGTCCGAGATCGCCATGCAGCTGCTTCAGCGCGGGCCACGCGCGCGCGTTGGCCGATACCGTGCCGAGCATCGCATCCGAGTGCCCGACCAGATACTTCGTGCCGGCCTGGATCGACACGTCGATCCCGAACGCATGCGGCTGAAAGAACAGCGGCGTGGCCCAGCTGTTGTCCGCGATGACCTGCGCGCCGTGCGCGTGCGCGAGCCGCACGAGGGCAGGGATGTCGTGCATGTCGAACGTGTAGGACCCGGGCACCTCGACGTACAGTGCGCGCGTGTTCGGACGAAACGCGGCCGCGACGGGCGTGCTGCCGTCGTACCACGTCGTCTCGACGCCGAGCCGCGCCAGCACGCCTTCGCATGCGTGACGCACCGGGCCGTAGACCGACGCGGTCATCAGCAGATGGTCGCCGGGCGTCAGGCACGACAGCAGCGCGAGCGTGCACGCGGACAGGCCCGACGGGCACAGCACCGCGCCGGCGCCGCCTTCGAGGCTCGTCACCGCACGCTCGAGCGCCTCCGTCGTCGGCGTACCGCGACGGCCGTAGATATACGGCTGCGTGCGGTTCAGCAGATCCGACACCGTCGGGCTGAGCACGGTCGACGCATGGTAGACGGGCGGATTGACGAAGCCGTGCCACGCGGCGCTGTCGCGGCCCGCGTGCGCGAGCCGCGTGTCGTCGTGCAGGCGGTCGTGCGCGCCGTCGCGCGGCAGCGACGGCGGTTCGTCACGCTTCACGGCCATAGCGCACACCGCTCCCAGCGCTCGCCGACGCGACGATAAGCCTGCCGCGCGAAACGGCGCGAACTGTCGGCCCGCCAGAACTCGACGTCGTCCGGCGCCAGCGTATACAGGTGCCAGTCGTCCGACACGAGCGCCGGATCCGCGGCCAGCCGTTCGAGCTGCGCGTCGATCGCACGCGTCAGATCGGCCGGATCGTCGAGCCGTTCGCTTTGCCGTCCGGCCAGGATGCTTGCGCGCGACCGCTCGGGGCGACTCGCGAAATCGGCATGGCCTTCGGCGTCCGGCAAGCGCTCGACCGGGCCGCTCAGCCGGATCTGGCTCGCGATCGCGGGCCAGTAGAACGTCAGCGCCGCGAATGGCCGGTTCGCGAGCTGGCGCCCCTTGGGACTGCGCGCGTTCGCCGCGAAATGCCAGCCGCGCGCGTCGAGGTTCAGCAGTACGACGGAACGTGCATCGGGCCGTCCGTCCGGGCGGACCGTCGACAGCGTCGTCACCTGCGGTTCGAGCGCGCCCGCGGTCACGGCCTCGTCGAGCCAGCGCTCGAACTGCGCGTGCGGCGTGGCGGCCCAGTTGTCGGCCGGCACGTGCGGCGCGGCATGCGCGAGGGTTTTCAGCGCCTTCAGGCGCGTGGCGATCGTATCCATGGCGACACTCATGCGATGCCGAATTGCGTCGCGCGGGCGATCAGCCGATGCGCGGCGAGATAGTCGGGGACTTCCGCGAGGAAGCCGTCGACGACGGCGGCGGCCACACGGCGACCGCCGGAGGTACGCCGCGCGTGATCGAATGCGTCGATCACGCGGCGGGCGAGGGCGACTTCATCGGCCGTCGGCGTCAGCACGCGATTGACGACCGGCACGAACTGTGCGTTGACGATCGCTTTCGCCTGGTAGCCGAAGCCGCGCGACACGTGCATGTCGCGTTCCGCGCCTTCGTTGTCGGCATAGCTGTACGGGCAGTCGATCGCGGTCACGCCGACCGCCGCGCATTCGACACGAAAGCGCGAGCGCACGTAGTCGAGCTCGCGGCCCGCACGGGTGCGCTCGGCGCCCATGTCGGCCACCATGTCCTCGGTCGCGACGAGCACGGCCGACACGCGCGGGCTCGAGCGCGCGATCGCCATCGTGTTCACGAGGCCGAGCGTCGTCTCGACGTTCGGCACCAGTTCGGTCGAGCCCGGCGCGATGTCGTATTCGCGCTCGAAGCGCGTGACGGCTTCGTCGAGCGCGACGACCTGCTCGGGCGTCGCGACGTACGACATCATCACGATGTCCGGACGGCCGCGCATCGCGGCGCGCAGGTCGTCGATGCCGCCTGCGTCGAGCGGATTCACGCGCACGGAGGCCAGCACGCCGGCGTCGCGCCAGCCCGTGAGCACCCGCTCGCTCAGTTCGCGCGCAGCCGGGCGCCGGTCGGGCGGGGTAAAGGTTTCGAGTTCCTGGATCAGCACATCCGCTCCGCTCGCGGTGCCGTCAACGAGCGCATCGTGATCGGCGCCGGCGAGAAAGAGCCAGGAGCGGCGCAGGCGGGAAGGGCGTCGGTTCGTCGGTGTCATGCGTGGTTTCCTGTAGGGCGCGGGGCTGCGCGTGGCGATGGCGCGGGCACTCAGCCGGCGCGCATCATCTGGTTGAAGATGTTCTTGCGATGCATTTCCTCGGTGCCGCCGACGCTCATGAAGCCCAGCGCGTCCGACGCGAACGCGGCCACGGGCCCGGCCTGATAGCCGAGACTGCCGTACAGCCGCACGAGACCGATCGCGCCGTCGACGAGATCCTGTGCGCCGACCAGCTTCGCGACCGAGCACGTCATCAACGCCTGCGGGTGATCCGTCAGCAATTGCGCGAGCGCGCCGCGGGCGAGCCACGTACCGCGCTCGATGCCGATCTGCAGGTCGACGAGACGGCGCTGCACGTACTGGTGAGCATCGATCGTGCTGTCGAAGCTGCGTCGCTCGCGGCAATAGCCGATCGCATCGCGCAGATAGGGCGCCGTCACCTGGGCCGCGACGAGGCCGTAATAGAGACGGCCGAGCGAGATGATGTCGATCAGGTTGCCGAGCCCGGCGCCCGGTTCGCCGAGCAACTGGCCGCGCGTGATCGGACAGTCGTCGAAATGCAGCGCCCCGGTGGGCAGGTCGTTGAGGCCCAGCTTGCGGTCGGGCGGGGCCACCGTCATGCCTGGCTGGTCGCGATCGACGATCACGAGCGCGGTGTTGCGCCGGCCCGGCGTTTCGATGCGCGTGACGACGAGGATGAAGCGCGCGAGCGGCGCATGCGCGATATTGAATTTGCTGCCGGTCAGCCGGTAGCCGTCGCCGTGCTCGGCGAGCGTCGTCGCGATGCTGCGCACGTCGGTGCCGGTGCCCGGCTCGGCAATCGCGGTCGCGCTCAGTTCGCCACGCAGGATCGAGCCGAAATAGCGGTCCTGCTGCGCCGCCGTGCCATGGCGCTCGAGTGCGCGCACCATGCCGGCCTGCGCGATCACCGACAGCAGCAGCGCCGGGCGGCGGATCGACGACGCAAGCCCTTCGAGCGCCGCGGAAAAATGCCACCAGCCGTGACCGTCGCCGCCATACGTCTCGGGCACGATCATGTCCCACAGTCCTTCGTGCCCGAGCCGCGTCCAGCCGGTTTCGTCGAATTCGGCGGGCGTGCGGCCGTCCTGCTCCACGGCGATGGCGATCTCCGCGCCGATATCGCGAAACCGCGCACGCGTCGCGTGCTGTTCCTGTGTCCAGTCGAATGGCATCTGTTCGTGTCTCCGGTCGAAGCGGCGCGGCCTTCGACGGCGCGCCAGCGATGACGACAAGGTTACGGGGGCAGGGACAGTGCAGGTACTGGCAGTAGTGGTAGTTGCAGGGTAAATGAGCGGTTTGGCGGGATCGGGAGGGTAGGTCGGCATGCGATACACGTCAGCCGACTGACCGGACGCCGCCTATAATCGCTATCAGCTTGTCCACGAAATCGTGGTGACCGGGGTGAGGGTGTCCAGATGGAAAAGTGCCGTCGCATCTGTTCGCGCTTCATCCTTGCAAGCTCGATCGCTGGTCTGACAATACTGGCGTGCCCGGCACACGCGCACGCCGAGGACGGTCCTTCAAGCTCGCCGATCGGGCCCAAACCATCGGAGCGAGCGCTCAACGTCTATGCGGTGTATGGCGACGGACGCGCGACCGAGGGCGGCGACATGCATTGGCGTGCTTACGAAGTCGGCTTCGGTGACGTCTTGAACGATTACCTGTCGGTCTACCTCGCGTACATGAACGAGGGGCATCCGCTGGATCACCACCGTGACGGTTTCGCCGCCCTGGGTTCGTTTCGTTGGCCGGTCGGCAGTCGTCTGGCGCTCGAATTTTCGGCGGGCCCGTATTTCAGCATGGACACGACACATGTCGACGACCAGCCACGCAATGAAAAGCGCTGGGGCGTGCGTGCGTCGGCAGCGGTGCGGTATTACGTCGTTCCCAACCGCTTCTTCCTCAAGCTGCAGTACAACCACGTCCAGATGATCGGCGGATTCAACTCCGACGCGGTGCTCTTCGGTATCGGCTCGGATTTCGGCGGCGATCCTCGCCCGGCGTTTTCGGACGGCAAGACGCAGGTCGGCGTTTGGGCCGGGACGTCGCAGACGAACCGTCCGCAAGTGCCGATCGAAAAGGGATACATGGTCGAAGTCAAGCGGCCGCTCGGCAATGCGTGGGCGTATTCGGCGAGCTTCATCTATGAAGGCAACAATGGTGTTGCCGGCCGACGAGGCGTGGCCGCGCAATTCTGGTACGTCGCGCCGATCAAGAACAAATGGACGCTTTCGGCAGGCGTCGGTCCGTATCTCTCGCGGGATCGGAACGATGTTTCGGGCACGACACGGCTCAATGCGTTGCTCAGCGCGCAAGTGGCCTATCAGATCACGAACGACTGGGCGGCAAGCTTGCGCTTCAATCGTGTCGCAACCGGCAACGACAAGGACCAGGACATGTTCATGGTCGGCGTGGCGCGCAATTTCTAGTTCCATACTACAAACGATGTCATACCCGGATTCAGATGTCGTAGCGCCAGCTAAATTCAGATGTCGCATGTTTCATCGGCCTTTCCATCCTTTAACTTTAACGTTGAAGCGCCAAGCCCGAAGCAGCAGGGCGCTTACGTTCGCCCGCGGGCCTTCGCAGACCGCCGCTCAGTTTCTGCTTTTGACGCAACTTCCAGATTCAAACCCATATCCACCACGGCCTGGATCACCTTGAGTCGATCAAGCTCTCGCATCGTCAGTGTCACCAATCCGGCTGGCTGCATGGTCGGCTCCCGCGCTTGCTCAACGAGCCGTCCAGCATGCCAGCAGTCAAAAACACGACATCTGTAAATAGCCAGAACACGACATTAGGATATGGCTGCCACAAAATTTGACATTGATAATTGCGATTATGTCAAATTGAAAGCATGAAGAAGATACTCCGGCCACCGTCGTTCGTGCTGCAACCCGGTATTCCCTGGGAAATGCTTCCGCAGAACGCCGACAAGGTGCGCCACAAGAGCGGATCGAACGTGTGTATCTCACCACCGTACTTCTGCTCGATGTAGCCGATCTGATCCCCGCTCATCCTTCGTCGTCCCGGCGCGCGCCGCGCGCCGGGACCGTTGCCGCCTGACGGCTTCCTCGCCGTCAGAACCGGTACGTCGCCCCGATCTGGAAGAATCGGCCGAGGTCCGTGTAGAGCGACTGGTCATAGCCCGTAATGTCGGGCACGGCTTGCCACTCGACGTCGAACGGCGGCTTCTTGTCGAAAAGGTTCGTGATGCCGCCGTAAATCGTCCAATGCTTGAAGCCGCGGTAGTTGAACATCAGGTTGAACTGGCTGTACGACGCCACCGAGCCCGTGCCGCCGTCGCCGAATTCCGCGGCCACGGCGTTCGTATAGGGTCCCGTGTATTGCCAGGTCAGCGTGGTGGTCAGTTGCCGGTAGTCCCAGCTCAGGCTCGTATTGCCCTTCCAGCGCGGGTTGCTCGCGCCGAACGGCTGCAGCAGCGCAAGGTTGTTGCCGGCGAAGTCCTGCGGTGCGGTTCCGGGGCTGTGCAGCTTGAAGTGCCACACATAAGCCCAGTCCCCTGCGAGCGTGAACGTGCCGTACTTGGTGCGTAGCGCCTTGCGGAAGTTGAGATCGAAACCATCGGTGTCGAGCGCGCCGAGGTTCACGAAGTGCTGCACAAGGTAACGCACCGACCCGTCGGCGTTGCGTACGACGCGGGAGGGATCGTTGGCGACGAGCACCGCGTTCGGATCGTCGGTGCCGATGACTCCGTCGATGCGGACCTTGTAGAACGCCGCGCCGATATCGGTCATCGCGTCGGGCGAAAGCTGGAAGCCGATGTTGTAGTTCTTCGTGTGCTCGGGCTGAAGATTCGGATTGCCCGCGACTTGCTCCGTCGTGAAGTGCTTGGTCGGCACACCGCTCGGATCGTTCGGATCGACGAGGTTCTGGTGAGAGAGATAGACGGCCTGCGAGTTTTCGACGAGGGTCGGCGCGCGGAAGCCGCGACTATACGATGCATACGTCGTCAGCATTTGCACGGGCTGGAAACGCAGCGCAAAGCTCGGCGAAAACGCCCCGCCGAAGTCGCTGTAGTGATCGTAGCGGCCCGCCTGCGTGAACGTCAGGTTGTGCAGGATCGGAATGTCGACCTGGTAGAACGCGGCGGCGACGTTGCGCGAGCCCTCCACCGTCTGCACGTTCGCGGGCGCGGATACGCCTTGCGACGCGAGCGTCTGCGGGTTGATCGTCGACGATTCGTGGCGGAACTCGGTGCCCAGGCCCAGACCGACCGCGCCCCCGGGCAGCGTGAAGAGATTCGCCGTCGAGGCCTTGGCCGTCACGCTGTCGACCTTCGAGATGGCCTGCTGATCGTCGTCCGTGAAAACGCCCTTCAGGCCATTTGGCGTGGAGGCCGGGTTCGAGAAGTTGTAGCTGCCGCTGGCGAGCATGTTCTCGAGGCCCGCGACGTTGATCCGGTTGCGATACGTCGTATCGACGGTGCTCTGCGAGTGGCCGTAATCGGCCGACCAGTCCCACGCGCCGAACCTGCCCGCGTCGAACGCCCCCTTGACGCCCGTGTTCGCCATCCAGAACGTCGATACCGTGTCCGCCCCCACGACGTTGCCCGGGAAGGTCAGGTTGATCGCCGTCGGCACGCCGAACGGGTTATAGGGGTTGCTCACCGGTACGGTGCGCGGCAGCGGCGAAACGGACCCGGTCGAAGGGTTGTAGATGTTCGTCGTGCTCGAGATCGAGGCCGGTCCCTGCAACTGGACCGTTTCATCGCGGCTCACCCAGAAGCCCGCATAGGCCTGCGTGTTGTCGTCGATCTTGAAGGTCGCGCGCACCTTCGCGTTCAGGCGCGTCGTGGAGGGAACGAGCGATGTCGAGGCGGCCGGGTTGTACGTGCAATTGGTCGCGCTCGTCTTGCTGCCCGGCGGGCACGGCGAAAGCGGCACCTTCGAGCCGTCCGCCAGCGACCAGTACGACTGCTGGTTCGGCCCGAGCGGCGCGGCCAGCCCGCCGGGATATTGCGTGAAGTCTTGCGCCGACGTCATGTCGCGATCGCCGAGCGTCGAGCCCGAATCGCGGTAATAGCTGGCGGCCGCGGTGACGTTGAAGCGATCCGAATTCAGATCGCCGAAGCCGGCCAGTACGCTGAAGTTGCCTTGCCCGTCGCCCGGATGCTGCGCCTTGCCGAGTTGGCCGTCGATCTGCAGGCCCTGAAAGTTCTTCTTCGTAATGATGTTGACGACGCCCGCGATCGCGTCCGACCCGTAGACGGACACCGCGCCGGTCTTGACGATCTCGACGCGCTCCACCATGTTCAGCGGGATCGCGTTGACATCGAAGAACGTGTCGGTGAAGTTCACCGACTGCGCATAGTTCGCGACACGCTGGCCATCAACGAGCACGAGCGTGTATTTCTCGCTGAGCCCGCGCAACGCCATGCCGGCGCCACCGGGGGCCGAGCTGTTCATCGTCGTCTGGCCCCAGCTGCTTGCGGAATTGGCCGAGGTCGAACGCAGGAAATCGGCGACCGTCGTGTATCCGCTTTGCTGGATTTCCTTCGCGGTGATGACCTGCACTTCGGTGTGGCCGACCTTGTCGGACGTGCGGATCAGCGAGCCCGTCACTTCGAACTTGTCGAGCTTTTTCACGGTCTGCCCGCCCGCGGCGGTGCCCGATGCCGGCGCGGGCGCGGTGGCGGCAGTGCTGCCGGTTTGCTCGGCGGCGACGCTCCCGTCGACTGGCGTTGTCTGCGCGTAAGCGGAGGTACCCAAAGCCGCCGTCAACGCGACTTCAGCCCATGCGATGCTTCGTATTGCCGATCCCAAAGCCGTTGGTTTCATAACACCCCTTTGTCGTCGCAAGGCCTGACCTTTTTGTATGCACGGAGATTCGCCGGCCTTTAAATAGCGTTGCCCCGCGTTGCTGATCCGTCATCTGGTGCTCACAACCATTCCATTCGCTTGCTTATTTCTTTCAAATTTATTTATTCTTTTTCCAAGGAAATTAAGCTTAAGTACAAGAAATCAGTACCTCTAATTACATGGATCGATCCATCCATGCATCGGACGGTTGCATGCCAGCCGCACTACAAGCTGCACCTGGCACATTGTCGCCATCGGCTTCATCAACTACGGCGCATGCGCTGCGCGGGAAGGCAGTCGCCCGTTGAAGGGTTGCTTTACGTCTTCACTTTAAAAGTCTTAATGCACGGAATCTTCGTTACCGTTCACTACCAAAGTTTTACGTTGGACGCGAACATAGCAGGACAGAATAGACGCGTCAAAAAATATTTGATGCCACATAACTTTGTTTAGGTGCATTAAATGCACTGGGTTGGTGCCGAATGGAAATCGATATGGTTCATCAACCGCTACCCTAGCCTTTCTTGCTTGTTCTTCTGCTTTTTTCAACCGATCGCGAATGCGCCGCAATGGAGCACACGGCAGGCGCTCGCCGGTCCGAACTGTTTTGTTTAGCCGAGACGGACACCCGTCAAGAACGGGATTCCCCGGTCGTGCCCGTGTGGTGTTCCCCGAATAGCCGATAGGATTCCTGATAGAACCGCCCTTCGAGCACGTGCGTGGCGTCGCGCACCGCCGAATTGACGGCTTTCGTGTGTTATTCACACATCGTCGTCCCTTGATCCCTCCGCAACACCCCGTCTCGACCATCAATCGACCTCCAGATTCCCAGCCGCTTCCACGCGCTTCGTCACCGCCGCACGTCGCCCGCGCCGACCTAGGGACACGACTACCCGAAACGCCACCGGCGCGAACACGAGCCCGAACATCGTCGCCGCCAGCACGCCCCCGAACGCGCCGGTCCCGATCGAACGCCGGCTTTCCGCGCCCGCGCCGGTCGCCAGCACCAACGGCACGACGCCGAGCAGAAACGCCATCGACGTCATCACGATCGGCCGAAACCGCGCGGCCGCCGCCTCCACCACCGCCGGCCGCAGCGGCACACCGCGCGCGACGAGTTCGCGCGCGAACTGCACAATCAGAATCGCATTCTTCGCCGACAATCCGATCACCGTAATCATCCCGACCTTGAAGTACACGTCGTTCGGCATCCCGCGCGCGAGCGCCGCCGCCAACGCGCCCACGATGCCGAGCGGCACGATCGTCAGCACCGACAGCGGAATCGTCCAGCTTTCATACAGCGCGGCCAGCGCCATGAATACCGCGAGCACCGACAACCCCACCAGCAGCGGCGTCTGCCGCTCGGCGATCCGCTCCTCGCGCGCCGCGTCGACCCAGTCGTAACCGATCCCGGCCGGCAGCATGGCGGCCAGCCGCTCCATCTCCGCCATTGCCGCGCCCGAACTGGTGTGGGCCGCCGCCCGCCCGCTGACGTCGAGCGACGGGTAGCCGTCGTAGCGATTCAGCATCACGGGCCCGACCGTCCAGTGCGGCGCGGCAATGGCCGACAGCGGCACCATGTCCCCCGTCCGGTTTGGCACCGTCAGCGCCATCAACTGCGCGTCGGTCGCGCGCGCGGCCGGATCGGCCTCGATGATCACGCGGCGCATCCGGCCCGACGCCGGAAAATCGTTGATGTAGTTCGAGCCGAACGTGCCACCGAGCAGCCCAGCGATGCGCTCGAACGGCACGCCAAGCGCATATGCCTTCGCGCGATCGACGTCGAGTTCGATGCGCGGCGCATCCGGCAGGTCCTCGACATGCACGGAAGCGAGCGCCGGGTCCGTCTTCGCACGCGCGGCCAGTTGCTCGCGAGCGGCTTTCAGCGCGTCGAGCCCGACCCCGCCACGATCCTCGAGACGGAACGTGAAGCCGTCCGCGTGACCGATGCCGGGCACCGACGGCGGCAGCGTCGCTTGTACGTCGCCGTCGAGAATCGCGTCGAAACGCCGGTTGAGGCGATCGCGCAACGTCATCGCATCGGCGTCGCGCTGCGCCCAGTCCTTCAGCTCGACGAACGCCATCCCGACGTTCTGCCCGCTGCCCGCGAAGCTCCAGCCGATCACGCTCGTCACGTTCGCGACGGCCGGCTCCGCTCGCAGGATCGCCTCGACGCGCTGGACGACCGCGACCGTGCGCGCCTGCGTGGCGCCAGCCGGCAACTGGATCATCACCTGCAGTTGTCCCTGGTCCTCGGTCGGCAGAAAACCGCCCGGCATCATCCAGGACAGCAGCCCGCAAGCGGCCACGAGCGCGACGTAGATGCCCGCGACCGCGCCCGTGCGGCGTACCGCCGACACGGTCATGCGCCGATAACCGGCCTCCGCGCGCGCGAACGCGACGCCGAAGCGGTCGGCCACGCGCGCGCCGATGCCGCGTCGCGGCACGCGGCCACCCCCGCCTTCGCGACGGCCGACCGGTTTCAGCAGATTCGCGCACAGCGCCGGCGTGAGCGACAGCGCCATGAACGACGACACGAGCATCGACGCGATCATCGACACCGCGAACTGCCGGTAGATGCCGCCGACGCTGCCCGGGAAGAACGCCATCGGCACGAACACGGCGGTCAGCACCGCCGTCACGCCGACGATCGCCCCGCCGATCCGCTTCATCGCGCGGCGCGTCGCATCGCGCGGCGACACGCCCTCCTCCATTACGCGATGCACGCTCTCGACCACGACGATCGCATCGTCGACGAGGATGCCGATCGCCAGCACGAGGCCGAACATCGTGAACACGTTGATCGACAGCCCGAACGCCCACATCGCGACGAACGCGCCCATCAGCGTGACGGGAATCACCACGGTCGGCACGAGCGTGTAGCGCAGCTCGCGCAGGAACAGCCACATCACGCAGAACACCAGCACGACGGCTTCGGCGAGTGTCAGCACGACTTCCCGGATGGCGATCGTAACGAAATGCGCGCCGTCGAACGGAATCTCGATCGCGACGCCCGGCGGCAGCGTCTTCGACAGCTCGGCAAGCCGCGCGCGAATCGCGTTCGACGTCTCGAGCGCGTTGCCGCGCGGGCCGAGCTGGATGCCGACGGTGGCCGCGGGACGGCCGTTCAGCCGGGAATAGAACGAATAGTCGTCGCGGCCGATTTCGACGCGGGCGACGTCGGCGACGCGCACCACCGAACCGTCCTGCTTCGACTTCAGCACGATCCGGCCGAACTCCTCCGGCGACGTCAACTGCCCCTTGACGACGATCGTCGCGGTGAGCTGCTGGCCGTGCACGAACGGCGCATCGCCGATCGCGCCGGCCGTCACCGTCGCGTTCTGCACGCCGATCGCCGCGATCACGTCGTCGGCGCCCAGGTCGTATTCGCGCAACTTGTTCGGATCGAGCCAGACCCGCAGCGCCTCGTCGGCGTCCCATAGCTGGGCCGCACCGACTCCCGGCGCACGTTTCAGTTCGCGCAGCACGTAACGGTTCAGATAGTCGCCGAGTTGCGCGGAATCGCGCGTGCCGTCGGTCGACGTCAGCGTGACGAGCATCAGGAACGTGTTGGCGGCCTTGAACACACCGATGCCCTGCTGCACGACCTGCTGCGGCAGCCGCGGCTCGACCTGCTTCAGCCGGTTGTTGACGTCGACGAGCGCGATGTCCGGATTGGTGCCGGGCGCGAACGTCACGTCGATCTCGAGATTGCCGTGACCGTCGCTGCTCGTCTCGTAGTACTGCAGCCCGTCGGCGCCGTCGAGGCTTTCCTCGATGATGCTGCCGACGTTGCCGTCGACCGTCTCGGTCGACGCGCCCGGATAGGTCGCGGTGATCACGACGCGCGGCGGCGCAAGGCGCGGATACTGCGCGATCGGCAATTGCGGAATGGCAAGCACACCCGCGACGACGATCGCGAGCGCGACGATCCACGCAAACACCGGGCGGTCGATGAAGAACGACGGCATCGAGATGCGTCAGCGAACGGCACGGGCGCGCCGCGCCCGGTTCACGTCAATCATCCGCGCCCCCTTCCCGCTGCAGCGGGCCCGGTTCCGGCGCGAGCATCGACGATGCGAGCAGCGCCTGCGTATACGGGTGGGACGGCGCGTGCAACACGTCGAGCGTTTCGCCCTCCTCGACCACGCGCCCCGCCTTCATCACGATGACCCGATGGGCCATCGCGCGCATCACCGCCAGATCGTGCGTGATGAACAGGTAGCTCAGTTCGTACTTCTTTTGCAGGTTCGTCAGCAGGTTCAGCACCTGCTTCTGGATAGACACGTCGAGCGCGCTCGTCGGTTCGTCCAGCACCAGCAGTTCCGGCTCGACCGCCAGTGCGCGCGCGATCGCGATGCGCTGGCGCTGGCCGCCGGAAAATTCGTGTGGATAGCGCAGCATCGCGTCGGCCGGCAGGCCGACCTCCTGCAGCAGGGCCGCGATCCGCGCACGCCGCGCGGCGCCGGCCACCGTCGGCCGGTGCACGGCGAGACCTTCGCCGACGATCTGCTCGACCGTCATGCGCGGCGACAGCGAGCCGAACGGATCCTGGAACACGACCTGCATGCGGCCGTACAGCGCGCGCCGGCCGCGGGTCGTGCGCAGCGATGCCAGCGGCATGCCGTCGATCTCGATGCCGCCCGACGCCGGCCGCTGCAGGCCGAGCACGGCCGCCGCCAGCGTCGATTTCCCCGATCCCGATTCGCCGACGATGCCGAGCGTCTCGCCGCGCCGCAGGCTCAGCTGCACGTCGTGCACGGCCCGGAACGCCGTCTTGCCGAACACCGCGCGCCAGCCCTTCGCCGCGATGCGGTAATCGACGGCGAGTTGCTGGACGTCGAGGATCGTCCGCGCGCCGGCCGCGACCGGTTCGACCGCGCGTTGCGGCGCGCTGTCGAGCAGCCGGCGCGTGTACGCGTGTTGCGGCGCGGCGAACAGCGCGCCGGTCGTGTTCGTCTCCACGAGCACGCCCTGCTCCATCACGGCCACGCGCTGCGCGAAGCGCCGCACGAGGTTCAGGTCGTGCGTGATCAGCAGCACGGCCATCCCGCGCGCGGCGGCCTCCTGCTCCTGAAGCTCGATCAGCAGGTCGACGATCTGCTGGCGCACCGTCACGTCGAGCGCCGTCGTCGGTTCGTCCGCGAGCAACAGCCGCGGCCGGCACGCGAGCGCCATCGCGATCATCGCGCGTTGCCGCTGGCCGCCCGACAACTGATGCGGAAAACTGTCGATGCGCCGCTCCGGCTCCGGAATCCCGGTGCGCCGCAGCAGCGCGATGCCGCGCTCGCGCGCGGCGCCCGGCCGCAGCCCCTCGTGCAGCCGCAGGCTCT
This sequence comes from Burkholderia sp. A2, assembly GCF_001729305.1. Lineage (NCBI taxonomy): Bacteria > Pseudomonadati > Pseudomonadota > Betaproteobacteria > Burkholderiales > Burkholderiaceae > Burkholderia > Burkholderia sp. A2. The sequence goes on from NZ_LZXX01000118.1 coordinate 19,606, forward strand.
CGGCGATCTGCTTGCCGATCGTATAGAGCGGATTGAGTGCCGTCATCGGCTCCTGGAACACCATCGCGATATCGGCGCCGCGGATGCCGCGCATCTGCTGCTCGGTCTTCGCGAGCAGATCCTCGCCGTCGAACAGCATTTGTCCCGACAGCGTCGCCTGCTGCGCGAGCCGCAGGATCGACAGGGCCGTCACGCTCTTGCCCGAGCCCGACTCGCCGACGAGCGCCACGCGCTCGCCGCGCCCGACCGCGAGACTCAGGTCCTGCACGGCGGCTTTCGCGCCGAAGTGCGCGGAGAACCGTCGAATGTCCAACAAAGGGGCCGTCATCGCTGCTCCCCGCCGAAGGCCGAGCCGCGCGCGCGCGTGTCGAGCGCATTGCGCAACGCGTCGCCCATGAACGTGAGCAGCAGCAGCGTAACGACCAGCGCCGAGAACGCGGAGATCGAGATCCACCACGCGTCGAGGTAGTTCTTGCCTTCCTGCAGCAGCTCGCCGAGGCTCGGCGTCGGCGGCTGCACGCCGAGGCCGAGGAAGTCGAGGCTCGTCAGCGACAGGATCGCCGCGCTCATCCGGAACGGCAGGAACGTGATCACCGGCGTCAGGCTGTTCGGCAGCACGTGCCGCCACATGATCTGCCAGTTCGACAGCCCCATCGTGCGCGCGGCCTTCACGTAGTCCAGCGCGCGGTTGCGCAGGAACTCCGCGCGCACGTAGTCGGACAGCACGAGCCAGCCGAACATCGACAGCAGGACGAACAGCAGCCACAGCGACGGCTCGAAGATCGACGCGAAAATGATCAGCAGGTACAGGTCGGGCAGCGCGCTCCAGATCTCGATCAGGCGCTGCCCGACGAGATCGGTGCGTCCGCCGTAGAAGCCCTGCAGCGCGCCCGTCAGCACGCCGAGCGCGACACCCGACACCGTCAGCGCGAACGCCATCAGCACCGACAGCCGAAATCCGTACAGCAGCCGCGCCAGCACGTCGCGGCCGAACTGGTCGGTGCCGAGCCAGTTGCTCGCGGACGGCGGCGCCGGATACGGCCGCGACGCGAAATAGTCGATCGTGTCGTAGCGGTAGCGGTTCGGCGGGTAGATCGCGAAGTTGCCGTGCGATTCGATCTTCGCGCGGATGTACGGATCGAGATAGTTGGTCTTCGCCGGGAAATCGCCGCCGAACTGCGTTTCCGGATAGTTCTTCACGATCGGGAAATAGAAGTGCCCGTCGTAGCGCACCACCAGCGGCCGGTCGTTCGACAATACTTCGGCCAGCAGACTGAGCGCGAACAGCGTGGCAAAGATCACGAGGCTCCAGTAGCCGAGCCGCTGCGTGCGAAACCGCAGCCACGTGCGTCGCCATGGCGACGGGGACGTCGCGCATGCGACGGCGGCCGGATCAGTGATCCAGGCGGTTGAACTGGATGCGGGGGTCGACGAGGACATAGCAGACGTCAGCAATGAGTTTGGTCAGGAGGCCGATGAGCGTGAACAGGAACAGCGAGCCGAGCACCACCGGATAGTCGCGGCGAATCACCGAGTCGTACGAAAGCTGCCCCATGCCGTCGAGCGAGAACAGCGTCTCGATCAGCAGGTTGCCGTTCAGGAAGGCACCGACGAACGCGGCCGGCAGCCCGGTGAGCAGCGGGATCGCGGCATTGCGCAGTACGTGCTTCCACAGCACGTCGCGCTCCGGCGCGCCCTTCGCGCGTGCGGTCAGCACGTATTGCCGGCCGATTTCGTCGAGGAACGTGTTCTTCGTGAGGATCGTGACGATCGCGAAATTGCCGACCACCGAGGCCGTCACCGGCAACGCGATATGCCACAGATAGTCGAGGGCCTTGCCGATCAGCGTCAGCTCGTCGAAGTCGTCCGAGGTCAAGCCGCGCATCGGAAACACCTGCCAGAACGTGCCGCCGCCAAACAGCATCAGCAGCAGCACGCCAAGCACGAAGCCCGGAATCGCGTAGCCGCCGAGCACGAGCACGCTCGTCACCGTGTCGAAGCGCGAGCCGTTGCGCACGGCCTTCGCGATGCCGAGCGGCACCGACACGAGGTACGTGAGGAACACCGTCCACAAGCCGAGCGTGATCGACACCGGCAGCTTCGAGCGGATCACGGCCCATACGCTGCGGTGCGCGAAATAGGACTGCCCGAGGTCGAACGTCGCATAGCTTTTCAGCATCAGCGCGTAGCGCTCGAGCGGCGGCTTGTCGAAGCCGAACTGCTTGCGGATCTGCTCGATCTGCTGCGGATCGACGCCCTGGCTGCCGTGGTAGCCGCCCCCGCCTCCGCCCGCCTCCCCGCCGCGCGCGCTGCCGTGGCGCAATTGCGCGAGCACCTGCTCGACCGGGCCGCCCGGCACGAACTGCGTGACCGCGAACGTGATCGTCACCACCCCGATTAGCGTGGGAATCATCAGCAGCAGTCGCTTGAGTATGTATGCCAGCATGGTCGTTCTCCGTCAGGCCGCCGGAGCGGGTTGGGCCGCCGGCCGCTTCACGTACCAGTAGTCGATGATCCAGTCCTCGTACTGATAGGAAGCCGGCACGACTGGCGGATGGCCGAGCGTCGTCTTGTACGCGATCCGTGCGTTCGGCATGTAGTACTGCGGGACCAGCACGTACAGGTTGATCAGCACGCGGTCGAGCGCGTGCGTGGCCGTCTCGAGATCGTCGAGCGTGTTGGCCGCGAGCGCCGCGCGGATCAGCGCGTCGACGGCGTTCGACTTCACGCCCGGATAGTTCTCCGAACCAGTCTGCGAGGCGGCCGCGCTGCCGAAACGGCGCGTCAGCTCCGCGCCCGGGATCGTCACGGGCGAGTAGATATACGTCGTCATGTCGTACTCGAAATTGTCGAGCCGCTTCTGGTAGAGCGCGCTGTCGATCTCGTGCAGGTACGCGTGGATGCCGAGCGTCGCGAGCGCCTGCGTGTAGGGCAGGATCAGGCGATCCATGCCGGGCTGGTCGTCGATGATCTCGATCGTCATCGGCGTGCCGCTCGCGTCGCGCAGCGCGCCGTCGCGGTAATGCCAGCCGGCCTGCGCGAGCAGGTCGCGCGCTTGCCTGAGGTTCGCGCGCAGCGAGCCCGGCGGCAGCGTCGACGGCTGCTTGACCATCGGGCCGAACACCTCCGGCGGCAGCGTCGAGCGGTACGGTTCGAGCAGCGCGAGCTCCTTCGCGCTCGGCATGCCGGACGCGGCGAACGGGCTCGCGTCCCAGAAGCTGTTGGTGCGGCGGTACTGTCCGTAGAACATCATCCGGCTCATCCAGTCGAAGTCGAATGCCAGCGCGAGCGCATGCCGCACGCGCACGTCCTGGAACATCGGCTTGCGCAGGTTCATCAGGAAACCCTGCATCTGCGCGGGGCCGTCCGGGAATTCCCCCCTCTTCAGCGTGCCGTTGCCGAAATTCTTGCCGACGTACTTGCGCGCCCACTGCGTCGAGCTGTACTCCATCCGCGCGTCGACATCGCCGGCCTTGAACGCCTCGAGTGCCGTGTACTGGTCGAGATACAGCTTGAACGACACGCGTGCGAAACGGAACATCCCGCGCCGCGACGGCAAGTTCGCCGCCCAGTAGTGCGGATTGCGCACATAGGCGATCTGCTTGTCGTTCCTGCGCTGCTCGATCAGGTATGCACCGCTCGCGATCGGCGGCACGTTCGCGATCTGGTCGAACGGCGGCCGCGTACCGTCCGCGCGCTGCCCCCATTTCGGCGAGAACACCGGCAGGTCGCCCGCGATCAGCGCGGCGTCACGCTCCGCGTGCTTGAACTCGAAGCGGATCGTGTGACCGTCGACGACCACCGCGCGCCGGATGATCGAGAACTGCGCGTTGTACAGCGGCGACGCCTGCGGGCTCGTCAGCGTATCGAACGAATACTTGACGTCGGCCGCGGTGATCGGGTCGCCGTTCGAGAAGCGCGCGGCCGCGTTGATGTGGAATGTGGCCGACAGCCCGTCGGGCGCCACCTCGACGTCGTCGGCGATCAACGCGTATTCGGACGCGAGTTCGTCCCAGCTGCGCTGCATCAGCGTGTCGAACATCAGGTTCTTGATGTCCGGTGCGGGCGAGCCGCGGGTCAGAAACGGGTTGAGGGAGTCGTAGCTCTGTGCCTGATCGTAGTTTTCGAAGTTGAGCGTGCCGGTGTCCGGCGCGTCGGGATCGGCATAATCGAAATGCGTAAAATTGGCCGGGTATTTGGGTTGGTCGTATTGCGCGATCGCCGACACCGCGAGCGCCGCACGTGGCATGGCGCTGCCCGACACGAGCAGCACGGCGCATGCGAACAGCGCCGCGCGCGGCACGCCTGCCCATCGCCATTTCAACAGTTTCATGGTCCGTCTGTCCGAAAACGCGCGGGCGCGATGCCTGCGCGCGGTAGATGCCTGTGCAGGATGCCGCGTGCCACCTGCACCCCACTGGTTGTTCGTGCTGAAAACGATCCTGCAAACTGCATCGCCGCACGTCCCGGTTGCAGGCCGTCGTGGCGCCAGGCGAAAAAGGGCCGCTCCAAAAAATGGGGAGGTGGACGTGGAGCGGCCGGTCTAAAGCCCATCAGTGCATCGCAATCGCCATCAGAACTTGTAGGTCGCGCCAACCTGTGCGAATCGACCGACATACGTGTACAGCGACGTGTCGTAGCCCGTCTGGTAACTCGCGTTCATATAAACCGGGTCGAACGGCGGCGCACGATTGAAGATGTTGTCGATGCCCGCGTAGATCGTCCAGTGCTTGAAGCCGGTGTAGCTGACCATCAGGTTGAACTGGCTGTACGAAGCCACGCTGTCCTGCATGTTCGGATATTGGCCCGGCGACAGGATGGCCTGGCTGTACGGCCCCGTGAACATCCACGTCAACGTTGCGTTCCATTGGTTGTGGTAGTTCCAGTTCAGACTCGTGTTGCCCTTCCAGCGCGGGAAACTGCCGCCGAACGGCTCGTTCAGCGAACCGTTGTTGCCCGCGAAGTCGGTCGTCTCGCCGCCCACCGGCATCTTGAAGTGCCACACGTAGGCCCAGTCGCCCGACAGCGTGAAAGTGCCGATCTTGGTCGACACTGATTGGCGGAAGGTGGTCTCGAAGCCGTCCGTATCGAGCGACGACAGGTTCATGTACGGCAGCAGCACGTACGCGATCGAGCCGTTCGGGTTACGGATCACCTTCGACGGATCATTCTGGTCGACCACCGTCTGGATGTCTTCCGTGCCAATCACGTTGTCGATGTGGATCTTGTACCAGTCGAAGCCGAAATCGGTATTGCGGGTGGGCGACAGCTGGAAGCCGATGTTGTAGTTCTTGGTCCGCTCCGGCTGCAGCTTGCTGTTACCGGTCTGCACTTCCTCAACGAGGTTGTATGCGTTCGGGTTGTTAGGATCGTTCGCATCGACCGCGCCTTGCGCGCCGTAGGTCCGCGACGAGGTGTTTTCGATCAGCGTCGGTGCGCGGAAGCCACGGTTGTAGGAACCGTACATCGTCAGCTCGCGGATCGGCTGGAAGCGCAACGCGAAGCGCGGCGAGAACGCGCCACCGAAGTCGCTGTAGTGGTCATAACGCCCCGACTGGCTGAACGTCAGGTTCTTCAGGATAGGAATGTCGATCTGGTAGTAGACCGCCGCGACGTTGCGCTCTCCGTTGACCGATTGCAGCGACGGCTGGATGAGCGTGCCATTCGCGTAGTCCGCGCCCGTACCGATGTACTGGCTCTGGTGCGTGAATTGCGTACCGAGACCCAGGCCGACGTTACCCGTGGGCAACGTGAACAGGTTCGGCGTCGACAGCGTCGCGTCGACAGCGTCGAGCTTCGTGATGGCCTGTGTCGACGTGCTTCCGTACAGCCCGTTCAACCCGTTCGGTGTCGACGATGGATTGGCGAAATTGAATACGCCGTTCTGGACGATATTCTCCAGTGCGGCCGCGTTGATCAGGTTCGAATAGTTGTTCGACACCGTGTCCTGCGAATGCGTGTAGGACGCCGTCCAATCCCAATCCCCCACGCGCGGCGTGCTGAACGAGCCTTTCACGCCGGTCGCGGCACGCCAGAAGTTGGAGCTCGTATGCACGGCCTGCGCGGCCGGGAACGCGTAGACCAGCTTCGCCGGCACGCCAAACGGGTTATACGGGTTGCTGCCCGGTACAAGGTTCGAAATCGGGTTGAGACCGCCCGTCGCCGGATCATAGGTCTGCGTGCTGTTACCGAGGCGGCCGACGAAGTTGTTCGTGACCGTCGTATTGTTGCTTTCCCACAGATCGGCGAACGCCTGCATCGCGTCGTTGATCTTGAAGTCGGCGTGCACCTTCGCGCTCAGACGTTCAGTCCACGGCGACAGCGACGATGCGTACGCGGTGTTGTTTGCGCAGACCGTGCCGGGCCCGTTGACCTGCGCGACGGAGGTGCCCGGCACGGCCTGGCCTCCGTTCGGACACGGGCTCAGCGGCACCTTCGCGCCGGTGGTCGGATTGCGCCAGTAGGAGACGCTCTGGTTCGACAGGCCGCCCGGGAAATTGGAGAAGTTCTGGTTCTGCGTCGTGTCGCGATCTGCGATCGAAATGCCGTTCGACTTGTAGTAGCTGAGCGCCGCCGTCACGTTGAAGCGGTCGGCGTTCAGGTCGCCGAAGCCGCCGAGGATGCTGAACTTCGTCGTGCCCTGGCCGCCTTCACCGTTCGTCGCGCCACCGTAGCTGCCACCCAATTCAAGACCCTGAAAGTTTTTCTTCGTGATGATGTTCACCACGCCCGCGATTGCGTCGGAACCATACTGAGACACCGCACCGGTCTTGACAATTTCGATACGGTCGATGATGTTGAGCGGCAGCGTGTTCAGGTCGAAGAACTGATCGCTGCCGTTCACCGCGAACGCATACGGCGACACCCGCATGCCGTCGATCAGCACCAGCGTGTATTTCTCGCTGAGGCCGCGCAGCGCGATACCTGCGCCGCCCGGCGCGAAGCTGTTCGTCGAGCCTTCGCTCCAGCTGCTTGCCGAATTCGCCGAGGTGCTGCGCAGGTAGTCAGCGACGCTGGTCTGGCCGCTGTTCTCGATGTCCTTGCTCGTGACGGTCTGCACCTGGTTGAAGCCGACCTTGTCGGCCTGCCGGATCAGCGAACCGGTCACTTCGAACCGCTTGATCTGCGCGACCTTGCCCTGTCCATTCGCGCGGGGCGTCGCCACGGGTGCCGCTCCGGATCCCGCAGCCCCCGTGGCAGCGACAGCACCCGCCGCACCGTCCGCCTGTGCAACGGTCATCGGTGCGCCGTTCGCGACTGCGTCCGCGATCGATGCGGCTCCCGGCGCCGGCTGGCTCTGGGCGAACGCGGGCGGCACCAGCGCGGCCGTCAGCGCCAGCTCCGCCCAGACTATCCGCTTGATGGCCAACGCCAAAACTCTCTGCTTCATCTTGTTCCCTCTCGCTCGTAGTAAGACCCCACCTGCTGCACTCCTTGCTCGCCCTGGGCGCCCGTGTAACGGAACCCGCGATAGCCACGCTTCCGACTGCCACGACTCGAACGGATCGGCCTCGGGGTACCCGTGCCACTCAGCATCACCGTCTCTATAATTTGATTCGTCTTACTTACTACATGGAATGAGCGCACTTCCTGCTACTTCCGATTCGATGGACGACGGGCCCGCCCTGTCGGCAGCGAAAATGTTCGCCCGCCGTATTGCGTGCGGCCTTCCATCGATCGGTGACTTCTCCTGCATCGCGGCGTACGGCGCCTGCCGCCTCGGCTAGAACAGCCGCGGCGTACCAACCCAGACGATCACCGCCTCTTCGTCGGCCGTGTTGTGCCACGCATGCGGCATCGTCGACTCGTAGTGCGCGGTGTCGCCCGGGCTCAACACGAACGTGCAATCCTCCAGCGTGAGCGCGACCCTTCCACGCATCACATAGAGGAACTCCTCTCCTGCATGCGTCGTCACTTCCGACGGCGACTGCCCCGCCGGTATTCTGACGAGAATCGCGTCGAGCTTGCGGCCGTCCACGAGATTCGTCAGCCGGGCAAAGGAATTCGCCGAGTTCGTGAACTGGAAATACCGCAGTGCATCGCCGCGGCACACCGAGCGCGCCTCGGTCGGCGTGTCGATGAAGTACTGCATCGTCACACCGAGCGCCTTCGCAATCCGGACCAGCGACGTGATCGACGGCGTCGCGCGCCCGCGCTCGACCTGCGACAGGAACGGCTTCGATATCCCTGCCGTCGTGGCCGCTTCGTCGAGCGTGAGTTTCAGCCGCTGCCGAAGCGCGCGGATCTTGTTGCCGAGCGAAACCGCGACGAGCACCGATTCATCGGGAGGCAAGACCATGGAAGAACGGACCCTCTCAATCGAAATCGGTTTGATGTCGGCAGGCCTTGCCCGACGCCATGAGGCTGCCGCCGCGGCGCGAGGCTCCGCTGCCCTTTGCCGCCGCGCGCACGTCGCACGCCGAGCGAAACGGGATTCCCGCTTCGCGGTCTCGCGATTCGCGCTCATTTCATTCGGCTTACTAATTAACAAGGCTGCCCCTTTTCGTCGTCCAGTCAGACTTCCCTTCCTTCAGGTGGCGCAATGGCACGTGTATGCGGTACGGCGCCCATCCCGCGTTTGGCCCCCGCGTCCCCAGCGTCGCCTTACCGCGACGCGACGACCGTCCAGAGCTTCGCCAGATCCGCCGATCCGTCGGTACCCTTCACCGTATGCAGCACCTGGACCGCATGCGCCTTCTGGCCCGCCACGTAGTACGCCTCGCCGAGCCGCAGCCGCGCCGCATCGGGATGCTCGAGCCCGCCCTTCGCGATCGCCTGCTCCATCATCGACAGCCCCTGCGCCGCGTGGCCCGCGAACACCAGATTCATGCCGGCGTCGATCGGCGCCACCGGGTCGGCAGCGTCCGCGCCCGACTGCGCGCGCCTCGCGGCCAGCGCCTGCAGCCGTTTCTCGCGGTCCGCCTGCGCGTCCTTGCCCAACACGCCGGACGCGAAGCCCTGATCGATCACCTGCCGGCCTTCGGCCGGCGTGCCCGCCACCAGCGCGAGCTGCGTCATCTCCATATAGGCGTCGGCCGTCGTCAGCGAGCCCGTCGCCCTGCGCAGCCGATAGATGTCGAGGTCGAGCGACGACAGATAACCGGGGCTGCCGCGAATGGCCGAAACCATTTCCTCCCAGTACGCGGGGCTCGGATGATAAGCCACCAGCATGCCGAGCGCGCTGCGATACGCACCGGAATCCTTGCTCTTTTGCGCACAGGTCGCCAGCATCTGCAACTGCCCTTCGTCCGGCGCGTGGCCGGCCTTCACCTGTGCGTCCGCGCCCGCCTTCAACTGGCTCACGACCTGGCTGCAATCGTTCGACAAGTAATACGACTGCGTGAGCAGCGTGTGCATTTCCGGATCCGTGCCGCCCGCCTTCAGGTAGCGCTGCGCGACGCGGATCGCCTGCGGATAGTTCTTCTGCTGGAAGTAGATTCCCGCGAGCGCCGCTGTCGTCCGCTGCTCGTCCGCACCCGACAGGCGTCCCGAGTTCAGAACGGTTTCGTAGGCCTGCGCGGCCACGCCGGTATCGCCGGCCGCCATCGCCGCCGCGCCGCGCGTCGCTTCCACCATGTAGGTCTCATACGGCGTGCGGTTGGGCACGGCGGCCGCCTGCGCGATCTTGCCGAGCGCGTCGCGATACTTGTGCGCGCGATACAGGTCCTGCGCCGCCGCCAGCGGCTTCGCCACCTCGGGCCGCAACGCGTCGGCCGTCCACGCCGGCCGGCCGAGCATGCAGGCCGCACCGAGCGCCGTCAGCGCCATCATCCGTTTCCATCGTCGCTGGTTCATCGGTTGGCCCGTTCCGTCATTGCATGAACTGCTCGTTTCCGATCAGGCCGATCTTCGTCGCGCCCACGCGCTGCGCGGACGCCAGTACGGCCGCCACGTCCTTGTACGGCGCCAGCTTGTTCGGTCGCAGATGGATCTCCGCCTGCACGGGCTCGTGCGCGACCTGCGTCAGCTTCGCCTCCAGTGCCGCGCGGTCCGGCACCGGTGCGCCGTTCCACGTCGTCGTGCCGTCGAAGTCGATGTCGATCTGCACGACTTCCGGCTGTGTGGCCGGCGGCGGCGGATTGCCCACCGGCAGGTCCATCTTCACCGAATGCATCTGGATCGGGATCGTGATGATCAGCATGATCAGCAGCACCAGCATCACGTCGATCAGCGGCGTGGTGTTGATGTCGACCATCACGTCCGGCTCGCTGCCGCCCCCGCCCGAAGGCACGTTCATTCCCATCGTCTGCTCCTGTCGATGCCTGCTCCGATCCCTTGCGTCGCCGTCGATCGACAGCGGCGCGCGTGCCGTCCCCACGCAACGTTAACCACCACGCGCCGGCGGTTCCGTAATGAACGACACCTTCGCGATACCTGCGCGCTCGCACATCGTGATGACCCGGCCGATGAACTCGTAGCGCGTGTTCTGGTCGCCCCGCACGTGCACGCTCGGCTGCGGCTGCTGCTGCGACACACCCTTCAGCTTCGCGAGCAAAGCCGATGCGTCCACCCGTTGCTCGCCCCAGAAGAAATCGCCGTCGCGGTTCACCGCGATCTCGACGCTCTTCGGCGTGGTCTGCAGCGGCTGCACGACCTCCTTCGGCAACTGCAGCTGGATCGTGTGCGTGACGACCGGAATCGTGATCAGGAAGATGATCAGCAACACCAGCATCACGTCGACGAGCGGCGTCGTGTTGATGTTCGCGATCACCTCGTCGCTTTCGTCCTGCCCGACGTTCATGCCCATCGCGCGCCTCCGTCAGCCGGTCAGTTCACGAGCGACGCGGCCGCCGACGGCACGCGAGCAGGACGCTTGCTGCCGGCCAGCAGCACGGTATGCAGCTGCGCGCCGAAGTTGCGGACCCGCTCCATCACCGACTTGTTGCGCCGGACCAGGAAGTTGTAGCCGAGTACGGCAGGCACGGCGACCGCCAGGCCGATCGCCGTCATGATGAGCGCCTCGCCGACCGGGCCCGCGACCTTGTCGATCGACGCCTGGCCGGCAATCCCGATCGCCGTCAGCGCGTGATAGATCCCCCAGACCGTGCCGAACAGCCCGACGAACGGCGCGGTCGAGCCGACCGTCGCCAGGAACGCGAGCCCGTCCTGCATGCGGTTCGACACGTTCGTGATCGAGCGCTCGACGGACACGTCGATCCACGTGTTGCGGTCCACTGCTTCGAGCAGCGCCTCGTCGTGATGCTCGCCCGCCTCGATCGCCGTTTCGGCGATGAAGCGGAACGGCGATGCCTCGTCGAGCAGCTTCGCGCCCTCGGCCAGCGACGGCGCGCTCCAGAGCTGCGCGTCCGCAAGCTTCGCGCGGCGGTTCGCTCGCAACTGCTCGACGAACTTCGTGACCATGATGTACCAGCTGCCCATCGACATGATCACGAGCAGGATCAGCACGAACCGCGCGACGAAGTCGCCGTTCTTCCAGAGCGCCCCGAGCCCGTACGGATTCTCGACGGCTTCGGTCGCGGCCGGCGCCGGCGGCGGGGCCGGCTCGGCGGCGGACGGCGCCGGCGTCGCCGTCGCGGCCTGTGTCGACGCGTCGGATGCCGCCGTGGCTCCGCTCGCTTGCGCGTAAGCGAATTGCGGTGCAACGAGCCCGTCGATTGCAGCGACGGACATCAACAGGCTTGCCGCCAGCGCGGCCAGAGAACGCTTGGTCATACCCCACTCCAATTATTTCGTTGAACTTACAATGAAGGTTCAAGCCGGTTTTCCCCGGTCCGGCGCCCGCCGGACCGCCCACTGCATCAATTCAGGTTGAACGAGAACGGTACCTGGACCCGCACTGCCTGGCCTTGCGCCACGCATTTGAACCGCTTCACGGTGTTGTAGGCCGCACGATCGAGCACCGGATCGGCCGACTGGGCCACGCGCTCGTTCGTGATGTTCCCTTCCGCATCCACGACGAACTCGATCGTCACGTCACCCGTGATGTTGTTTTCCTGCGCTTCCTTCGGGTACTGCATCGACGCGCGAATCGTGTCCGAATTCGGGCAGACGACCCCGACTTCGTGACTGACCGGCTTGGCAGGCGCGGGCGGTGCGATGACCGGCGCCTGCACGGCCGGCGCGGACGGCGCCGGTGCCGACTGGTGCGTGATGGTCGCCTGCGGCGGCGCCTGCACCGGCACTTCGGGCGGAGGCACGAACGGCGGCGGCGGCGGCGCGAACTTCGGCGGCGGAAGCTTGACGACCGGCATCGGCGGCGGTGGCGGCGGCTTCACCGGCTCGATGATGCGGGTTTCGATCGGATGCTGGATCACCTGCACGACTTTGGTCGCGAGGCCATTGAGCAATGCGTAGATCAGCACTGCATGCAACAGGAGGACGACTGCGATGCCGCCGAAACGGCGCACCGGATTCTGCTGCTTCTTGCCGAATTCCCGCGGACGCCCCAGCGTGGCCAGTCCGCTGTTCGAAGCAACCAGATGCTCTTCGACTTTCATGCCCACTATCCTTCCCCCAAGCGAATCGCCCAGTTTCGCGATGATGGCCGACGCCGGAACCCGGTCGGTTCCGTCTCCGCCTCAACGCGAAATTTCATTTTTAATTCAATCTGCAATCCGAATCGAAAGCATCGAATCCGGATCCCGATTTATTCAATTTCAAGGAATCGTTTCAACCGCAACGGGATAGCCGCCCTATCCGGCGTCTACCCGCACCAGCGTGGTCAGGCAATTGTCAGCTACGTCGACACGGGCACATTTCTCGTATGACGGTTGGATCCTTCGTTACACGCCGATGTCAGCCGGGCCGTTCGTCTTGGGTGCAGAAGATAGCAAGGAAAAAATTTGGGCGTCAAACTTTATTTGATGCCCGAATACAAAGTTTGGAGACATTACTCGAATAACGAGTTAGTAAACTTCATTAACCATTTCCGATTGATTTAGTAATTGATTTGTATGGTTATCGCACTCATTCGGTGATTCGCGCACAAATAATCACCACTTTAGTGCGTCGCACCGAATTGACACGCGCGTAAGAATTTTCCGGATGCGTTTCGTTGGGGGCGGCGAGGGACGGCAGCCAGTGACCCACTGCCGCGCATGCATCCCGTGTGAGGTCACGGCCCACGCATGCCAAGAAGGGCTTGCATCAGCGCGAACAGGCTCTAGCCGATTCCACGGCGGCCCCACGATGCGCGGATGGCGCTCGCATCGCCTATATATCAAGGATTACAAATCAAATCCGATAAATCCGGTCGCTCGTCCGCGCTCCGTTAAATGATTTGCACAACCAATCTATTTTTCGAAGCAGAACACCACTGCATCAGCATGAATCCATTGCCCGCCCCCCCTGCGCGCACCGGCATCTCCCCTCACCTAACCCGGCGGCAAATGCCTGCGCGCATGCTTCCTCGACGAACCACCGGCATCGCTCAGGACAGCATCATTCCCTGCATCCTGTGCGAGAAATGCGCGCGCTCGGCCGTCTCCATCAGCATCAGGAATTCGTCCTGCGTCATGTGAATCAGCGCCTCGTGATCGCCGGCCTCGAAATAGACTTCCGGCTGCTGCGCGAGACGCTCCTCGAGGAACGTCTTCATCCCGTACGCCATGCAGACCGGCGGCAGCGCGCCCATGTCGCAATCCTTGAACAGCTCGCGCAATTCGACCTCGCGGGCGAGCACGAGATGGCGTCCCGTCTTCACCCAGAGATCCGACAGACGCACGGCATGCGTCGTCGGCAATACGGCGGCGACGTAGCCCTCGGCGTCCTCGAGGAGCACGGTTTTCGCAAGACGGTCGCCGGGAATATGCGCGGCGGCGGCCGTCTCCATGCTCGTATGGCTATAGGGGTGGTACACGACTTCGTACCGCGATGACTTCTGGCGCAGGCAATCCTGCAGGGTGGCTGAGACCGGCATGGCGCACCTCGTCTGGGCGAATCGGGTCAATCGGGCGAACGGCGTTCGCTCCGGATTCGTTCAGCATAGGTCGCATTTCGGCCCAATGGAAACGCTCACGTGCGACGCCCGACGGAGATGGCCGGCCGCCGGCCGCCTGTCGCTTTTCATCCGCTCGCCGCCCTCGCCGGCTTGCGAAATCCGGACCGGCACAGGCTTGGAGGGCCCTCATTTCTGTAGACGAACTTTAGGGGACGCCTATGTAAAGGCGGATAAGCTCGACAATTGGATGATGACGAGATGCTAGACTGTTAGTTGCATTTTTTGCAGAAACCAACGAGATCCCCGCCTGGATGCGTTGTTCAAAAAAGCGAGCCGCCAATGCCCGCACGCACGCCGGCCAACCCCGTCGCCAACGGCTTTCCCGGTGCCCTATACTGACCCGGCCGCCCACTGTCCCGCGGCGGAAACCGACTCCTGGAGCGACCATGCATTACCAGTTGATCTACGAACTCGTCGACGATTACCTGTCGCGGCGCGAGCCGTTCCGTGCGGAGCACCTCGCGCTCGCGCAGGCCGCGACCGAGCGCGGCGAACTCGTGCTCGCGGGTGCGCTGGCGGAGCCGGCCGATCAGGCCGTGCTCGTGTTCGAAGGCGATTCGCCGGAAGCGGCCGAATCGTTCGCACGCGCCGATCCGTACGTGCAGAACGGCCTCGTGAAATCGTGGCGCGTGCGGCCGTGGCGCGTCGTGGTCGGCAAGCACGCGCCGCGTCCTGCGTGAAATCGGGCTACAGCCACCCTGCCCGCTTGAAGCGCCACCACAGCGCGAGATCGGCGATGGCCATCACCGCGATGCAGCCGTAGAACCCGTATTTCAGGTGCAGCTCGGGCATGTTCGCGAAGTTCATCCCGTAGATGCCGGCAATCATCGTCGGTATCGCGAACAGCGCGGCGAACGAGCCGAGCCGCTTGGTCACCTCGTTCTCCGCGAGCGATATCATCCCGAGGTTGACCTGGATCGCGGTGACGACCATCTCGCGGCGCCCTTCGATCGTCTTCACGATCCGCTGCAGATGGTCGTACACATCGCGGAAGTAGGCCGCCATCCCACTGCAGACCTGCGGCACGCGCCCGCCGGTGAGCTTCGCGAGCGGCTCCATCAGCGGTGCCGTGTGCTGGTACAGCAGCACGAGCCGGCGCTTCAGCGAATAGAGATCCTCGATGATCGCGCGCGACGACGCGGGCGTCGCCTTCGCGAAGATGCGATCCTCCAGTTCCTCGAGCTCGGCGCCGAGCGTTTCGAGAATCGGGAAATACCGGTCGACGACCTGATCCATCAACGCGTAGAACACGAACGCCGAACCTTCCCGCAGCAGATGCGGCTCCCGCTCGCAGCGCTTGCGCACGTCGCGGAAGTCGTGCTCGGTATGGTTGCGGATCGACAGCACGTAATTCGGGCCGACGAACACGTTCAGTTCGCCGACCTTGAATTCGTCGTCGTCGTCGAGTTCGACGGTATGCAGCACCGCGAACAGCGAATCGCCGTATTCCTCGATCTTCGGCCGCTGATGCCCCTTGCGGGCGTCCTCGAGCGCCAGCTCGTGCAACCCGAACTCCTCGCCCATCAGGTCGATTTCCTCGGGCGTGGGATCCTTCAGCGCGACCCATACGAAGCATTCGGGCTTCGACACGTAATCGCTGATGGCATCGATGTCGATATCGGCCAGCTTGCGGCCGTCCTGGTAAGCAGCGCAGTTGATCAGCATGTTGTTCACGATGTTGCGGTTTGCGCATCAGTTTACCGGTTTGCTGCACGGACGGCCCGGCTTGCGCGGCACGCCGATATTGGTCATGATCGTGCTGCGTGCGCCGCAGCACGCGCGTCGGGGCACGTCGACAGGCCCGCCGGGTCTGCGTTGCGCAGTGCACAACGGCCGTGCGGCCCCACCGTCAAGGAGGCAGACCTATGTGGTATTTCTCGTGGATACTCGGCATCGGCGTGGCGCTCGGCTTCGGCATCATCAACGCGATGTGGCTGGAAGCGGAAGTGTTCTCGCGTGGCGACAAGCGCAGCGACACGTCGCGCCAGGAGGCGGGGAGCCGGTATTCGTGACGCATCTCGTGTTCTTCTGCGGTCACGCCGGCACCGGCAAGACCACGCTCGCGAAGCGGCTCATCGGGCCGCTGATGCGCGCGACCGGCGAAGCGTTCTGCCTGCTCGACAAGGACACGCTGTACGGCCGCTACAGCGCGGCCGCGATGGGCGCGCTCACGGACGATCCGAACGACCGCGACAGCCCGCTCTACCTGAAACATCTTCGCGATCCCGAATACCAGGGCCTGCTCGACACGGCCCGTGAAAATCTCGCGCTCGGCATCGGCGCGCTAGTGGTCGGCCCGCTGTCGCGCGAAGTGCGCGACCGGCGCATCCTCGATCGCGCATGGCTCGGCATCGCGCCCGACGTCACGCTGACGGTCGTCTGGGTCCACACGTCGGAAGACGTCGCGCATCAGCGGATCGTCGCGCGCGCCAATCCGAACGATGCGTACAAGCTCGCGCATTGGGACGAATACCGGCAGCGCCGCTTCGTGCCGACCGGCCGCGAATGCGACGGCATCGTGATGTTCGACAACACCGCGCCGTCCGATGCGGACATCGACGCGCTGCTGTACCGCATCGTGCCGCCGCCGCAACCGGCGACGATGGTCCCGCCGCTGCCGGCCTGAGCGCGCCGCCCGGCGCCCTTCCGACTTCTTCAAAAAACAACGCCGGAAGCGCTGCTGCGCTCCCGGCGTCGTACGGCCCTCGTGCCGCAGATAGGCGAATGGTGCGGCGACCGCGGTCAGGCAACCGCGTGCACGCGCTCCATCGTGCCGCCGTCGTACAGCTTGCCGAAACGGTTCGACAGGAACGCCTTCAACGACACCTTTTCCTGCGGGATGAAACCGCTCTGCGGCAGCTTCTTTTCGCGGAACAGATCGAGCACCGCGCACATCGCGCCGGCCGTCGTGATCTGGATCGCGCTCATGTGCATCCCGCACACGTCCTTCGCGAAGATCTTGCGCGTGAACACGTCCTGCACCAGCTGGCCGTCCTTCACGCCCGTCACCGTGACGAACACGAGCACGACGTCCTGCTTCGTCGACGGCACCGCGCGGCGCATGATCGACTTCAGCGTGTCGCGATCGGTCGACAGGCGCAGGTCTTCCAGCAGGAACTGGACGAGCTCGCGGTGGCCCGGGTAGCGCACCGACTTGTAGTCGAGCGTCTCGACCTTGCCCGACAGCGTCTCGCACAGCGTGCCGAGGCCGCCCGACGTGTTGAACGCTTCGTATTCGGTGCCGTCGAGCGAGAAGTGCTCGAGGCCTTCGAGCGGCTGCACCCACTGCTTGCGGCCGTCGAGGATCGCTTCGCACGGCTGGCAGTATTCGTTGATCAGGCCGTCGACGCTCCACGTGAGGTTGTACTTCAGCGCGTTGGTCGGATATTCGGGCAGCGCGCCGACGCGCATCTTCACGTCGCGCACTTCGCTGAAGCCGTTCACGAGCTCGTGCGCGGCGATGCCGATGAAGCCCGGCGCGAGGCCGCATTGCGGCATGAACGCGCGGTCGGAGCCGTCGGCCAGTTCGCGGATCGCGTGGGTGGCGCGCACGTCTTCGGTCAGGTCGAAGTAATGAACGCCCGCGGCCTTCGCGGCGGCGGCCACGTTGACCGCGAGGTAGTAAGGCAGCGCGTTGACGAGCGCATCGAAGCCCTTCACCGCTTCGCGAATCGCATTCGCGTCGGCCGAATCGACCCGTTGCGTCGCGATGCCTTCGCGCGACAGCTTCGCGAGCGCATCCGCGTCGCGGTCGAACGCGACGACTTCGTAGTCGCCCGTTTCGCGCAGCATGTGAGCAATGGTGTGGCCGATCAGACCTGCGCCGACGATGGCGATTTTCATGCGCTTATCTCCTGATGATGGGTTGGTGTTGTGGACGGCGTTGAGCCATGGACACAGTGTAGGGACGCTCAAAATCAGTTCCAAGACGAAGAATGATGCGAAACGACCTGTAGTTTCGACGTTATGACGATACATTTCGTCGAAGTGACCAACTCATCTAAAAATCGTGCAAGGCGCTGTGGCAAACCGGTCGTTGCCGGGCGGTTGCGCATTGCAACGACGAAGACGGGGCACGGCGTGGAGCGTGACGCGCGAACTGCCGATGCGTCAGGTGCGGCGCGCCGGTCGCGGCGGAATACGAAAGGAGATTCGCGAGAGAGGCGCGAAGTACGCGGAAGGATGGCGACGAGCGCCTGTGCCAATCATGATGGTCAGCGAAGGTCGATGCGAATGCGTGCGGGCACGTAGCCGATGCCAGTCCAGGCGCACGTGACACAACGGCACCTGCGCGGCACCTGCGCGGCGCATGCGCTCGCGCCGTCCGTCATGCACGGCGCCGCGTGCGGCAATAAGTCAGCCGCCGATCGTCCCGCGATCGATCTTGCGCGACAGGATGATCGACGTCGTCGTGCGCTCGACGCCTTCGAGCGTGCCGATCTGATCGAGCAGGTCGTTGAGCCGTTCGGGCGAATCGGCGCGCAGCCATGCGACGTAGTCGTACTCGCCGCTCACCGCGCACAGCAGCTGGACTTCCGGCATCCGGTCGAGCTTGCGCAATACGTCCTTGCCGAACTTCGGCGTGAGGATGATGCCGACGTATGCATAAATGCTGGCGTCGAGCACGTCCTGCCCGAGCCGCACGCTATACCCGGCGATCACGTTGGTGCGTTCGAGCCGCGCGATGCGCGCGACGACCGTCGTGCGCGCCACGTCCAGCTGGCGCGCGAGATCCGCGACGCTCGCGCGCGCATCGGCTTGCAGCAGCGCGACGAGCTGCCGGTCGAGATCGTCGAGTTGGTCGAGGCGGGGTGGACGCATGACGCTGGGCCGGTACGCATGTGCCGGCGGAGTGGAAAGTGACGCGATGATAGCGCCGAACGCCGGCGCGCCCAACCGGCATGGCCCGGATTCGAGACTTCGATTTCGATTCGTATCGGATGTAAGCAAGTGTCGCATTCACTGCCGCACCGGAGGCAACGTGCTACTAATAATGGGCGACGCGAGAGTCGCGCCGGCGGCGATGGCCGCCGCGCCCGCTCGCAAGACACCACCCCGGAGAGCCAACCATGAAGAAAATCTCGCTCACCCTCGCTACGCTCGTCGTTGCAGCCAGCGCATTCGCGCAAACCCCGGCGCAGCCGCAAGCACCGGCCCAGGCGCCGGCCACGACGGCCGCGGCGTCGGGCCCGAGCGCCGAGCAGCGTGCGGCACGCCACGAAGCGCGCATCGAGCAGCGCATCAAGTACCTGCACGACCAGTTGAAGATCACGTCGGCGCAGGAGCCGCAATGGAAGGCGTTCGCCGACACGATGCGCGACAACGGCGCAACGATGGGCCGCCTCTACAGCGAACGGATGGCCAAGCACGACGTGTCCGCGCTCGACGACATCAAGCAGTATGCGGAACTGTCGCAGGCGAACGCCGACGGCGCGAAGAAGCTTGCCGACGCATTCGCGCCGCTCTACGAGAGCTTCCCGGCGGAACAGAAGGCGCTGGCTGACACCACCTTCCGCAGCTGGCTGCACCACGGCGGCGAGCATCACGGCAAGGGCAGGACGAAGGGCAAGGAAGGCAAGGCGGGCGCCGCGCCGGCCGCGAGCGCGCCCGCGCAGCCCTGACGGCCTCCCCGCCGGCGCCGTGCCGGGCCGGACGGCGCCGTGCCGCGATCGGCGACGGCGCGTCACACGGCGCGCCGAATTCGGGATAAGCTCCCGGCTTTTCCCGCTTTCCCGCCCTTCCCCGCCATGCTCGAACTCAAGCAACTCGATCTGCGTACCGATCCGCAGGCCCGTCATGTCGTCAAGGACGAAACCGTCGCCGTGTCCTTCGCGGATGCCGACGGCGAACTGATGAGCCTCGAAGGCCCGAACCGTTACGTCGCGGGCGACGCGCTGATCACCGGCTCGACCGGCGACCGCTGGGTCGTGTCGCGCGCGCGCTTCGACGCCAAATACCTGCCCGCCGATCCGGCGCTCGCGCACGGCGCGCCGGGCGCCTACCGCAACCGGCCGGCCGTCGTGCTCGCGCGCCGGATGGACGAACCGTTTACGATCGCCCGCTCGGAAAACGGCGACACGCTGCGCGGCATGGCCGGCGACTGGGTGATGCAGTACGCGCCCGGCGACTACGGCGTCGTGCAGGCGCAGCGCTTCGCGCAGGTCTACCGCGACGCGTAACGCACCGCGCCGGCCCGGTGCCGGCGCCGCCGCTCACGCAAAATCTTCGTCGAGTTCGAGTTCCGCATCGCGCTCGACGGCCTCGCCGGCCGCGTGCCGTTCCTCGAGCGACCCGAGCATCGCTTCCGTATACGCATGCAGCACCGCATGGCTGCGCGCGCGCTGCATCGGCTTGAGCGCCAGGTAGCGCGCGAGCGCGGCCGGCACGATCCGGATGTCGAGCGTCATCCGCTTCGGCGTCGCGCCAAACCGCATCGCCAGCCAGTGCACGGACAGGAAGCGCCCGCGCGCGTCGCTGCTTTCGGCGAAGCGCGTCTGCTCCGGAAACAGATCGCAGATCACGCGCGCGAGCGCGTCGAATTCCGCGCTCTGGCATTCGATCAGATAGTCGTCCATTCCGTCTCTCCGTCAGGCCGCCGCACGCGACGGCCGGCACGTCTTCACCAGCACCGCCACCAGGACCGCGGCCAGCACGAAATACGCGGCCTCGACCCACACGGCCGGCAGCACGCGCACCTGGTACAGCAGCGTCGGCGTCGCCGCGAGCGCATGCAGTACGATCGCGAGCGGCAATACGGCGATTCGGCCGGCCCCCACGCCGCGCCACACCAGCACCGACAGCGCCAGCTGCACCGCGAACGCCGCGCAGCGTTCGAGCAGCAACAGCAGGATCGACTGGGCCGACAGCGTCGCGAGCATCATGTGCAGCCGCACCACGGTGTCGACCGGCAGGTCGGCCAGCTGCGTCTCGAGCTGGCCGCGGCTCGCGAGCCACGCGAGATACGACCACTGGCCCCACACGAGCACGCCGACGAACCACGCTTCGGCGCCACCGTGGCCGATCCCGTAGCCGATCCCGCGAGCGTCGCCGGCCGATGCGCCGTAGCGGCGGTTCAGAAAACGCATCCCGAGATAGCGGCCGACTTCCTCGAATACGGCGGTCGCGAGCGCGCCGTACGCGACGAACGCGAGCGGTTGCGTCAGCCAGCCGTCCTCGGGCGTGCGGCTCAGCACGAGCCCGTGAAACGCGCGCTCGAGAATCATCGCAAACAGCGTGAAGACGGCCACGCCGACGATCGTATCGCGGCGATTGAGCGCAAGCGGCTTGCGCAGGATGCGGTAAAGGACGAGCGGCAGCAGCGCGATGATCAGCGTGGCGGCGATCAGCGCCGCCAGCGTGACGGGAGCGACAGTCATGTATTTCCTTGGTTCGAGGCAGCGCACCCGGCGCGCTGCGTGCCCCGAATGATACTCAGCTTGCAGTCGACGCGCGCGCAATCAACGCGCCGGGCAGCATCGCGACGCGCACGTCGCCCGCCGCGCCGTCGATCCGCTCGTGCACGAATTCGACGGCCTTGTAGCCGATTTCGTAGGTCGGCTGACGGATCGTCGTGATGCCGATCAGCTCGGCCCATTCCGGATCGTCGATCGACAGCAGCGCCGCCTGCTGCTGCCACGCGGCGCCGAAGCGCGCGCGCAGATGGCGCGCGATCGCCAGCGCGACCGGCGCGTTCGCGGCGAACAGCGCGGCGCGCACGCCGCGCCGGGCCGCATCGTCGATGCGGGCATCGACGTCGGCGAGCGCCGCCGCGGCCGCGTCGGCTTCGTTCAGGTCGAGCACGACCGTCGGCGGCACCGGCAGCCCGCGCGCCGCCAGCGCCGCACGGAACGCAGTCTCGCGCACGCGCCGCGAGCTGACGTGCTCGAACGGCTGCACGACGAAATGGATCGCGTCGAAACCGTGTTCGACGAGGTGCGCGAGCGCCGTCTCGATCGCGTCGGCGTTGTCGAGGCCGATCAGGTCGGCCTCGAAGCCCTCGACCGTGCGGTCGACGAGCACGGCCGGAATGCCGGCGCCGCGCAGCGGACGCAGCACGTCCTCCTCGGCGCCGAGCGCGTTGACGATCAGCCCTTCGACGCGGTAGGTCGTGAGCAGCTGCAGGAAGCGGCGCTCCATCTCGACTTCGTTCGCCGCGTGACAGATGAGCGGCATGTAGCCGAGCGCATGGCACGCGGCCTCGACGCCCTGCAGCACTTCGACGGTGTAAGGATTGGTCAGGTCGGCCGCGAGCATGCCGAGCAGCCGGTTGCGGCCGCGCTTGAGCCCGCGCGCCATCTGGTTCGGCCGGTAGTTGAGCCGCGCGATGGCCGCCTCGATCCGCTGGCGCAGATCGACGGACAGCACATGCGTCTCGCCGTTCAGATAGCGCGAAACGCTGGTCTTGCCCGTGCCGGCCTCGCGCGCGACGTCGCTGATCGTCGCCGGACGCGTCGTGGAAGGTTGCGAATCGGTCACTGTCGTGCCTCGCGACGTACGATCCGCGCCGCTTCGTGAGCAGACGGACCATTGTTGTTGGGAACGTAAGCCAACCGGCGGCCTCCCCTGTCGTGGCGCGTGGGCGCCTGCGCTGGCCCGGTGCTGCGCGGTCGAGCCGCGCCCGCCAGCAGCGTGCTACGGCAGTCGGCCGCACCGGACCTGGCGCGGATGCCCGTCGCGCGACACCGCCGGCCGCGTGGCCGGTCGTCGATGCGACGAGCGCGGGCGATCATAACGCAGCCAGCCCTCCGGCACCAAGATCATCGACTCTAACGGCGCCGGCGCCGCGCCGGCCCGTTGCGGGAGGCGGCTCAGGCGTGCGCCAGCGCATCCGGATTGACGAGATTCGTGCGCAGCGTGCCGGCCAGCGCGCCGACCAGGTTTTCCGCGGCGCAACGCGCCATCGCGTGGCGCGTCTCGTGCGTCGCCGAGCCGATATGCGGCAGTGCGACGACGTTCTTCATCCGCAGCAGCGGCGAATCCGCCGGCAGCGGCTCCTTCTCGAATACGTCGAGGCCCGCGCCGCGGATGGTCCCCGCGCGCAGCGCGTCGACCAGCGCGGCTTCGTCGACGACGGACCCGCGCGATGCGTTGATCAGGATCGCGCCGCGCTTCATCTTCGCGAATTCGGGCGCGCCGATCAGGTGGCGCGTGTCGGGCGACAGCGGCACCTGCAGGCACACGAAATCCGACTGCGCGAGCAGTTCGTCGAGCGTCACGCGCCGGGCGCCGTACTGCGCCTCGGCCTCGGCATGCGCGGACCGGTTCGCGTACAGCACCTGCATCCGGAAGCCGAGCGCCGCGCGGCGCGCGACCGCGCCGCCGATCCGCCCGAGCCCGACGATGCCGAGCGTCTTGCCCTGCACGTCGGTGCCGTACAGGTCCGGCCCGATGCTGCGATGCCAGTGGCCGGCCTTCACCCACTCGGCCAGTTCGACCACGCGCCGCGCGGAGGCCAGGATCAGCGAAAACACCGTATCGGCCGTCGACTCGGTCAGCACGTCCGGCGTATGCGCGAGCACGATGCCGCGCCGCGTGAGATCGGCGACGTCGAAGTTGTCGTAGCCGACCGAGATCGTCGACCACGCCTTCAGCCGCGGCGCGCGATCGAGCATCTGCGGCGTGACCTTCAGGCTCGCGCCGATCGCGCCGTCGGCGTCGCCGAGCGCGGCGGCGAGCGCGTCGGCGCCGTCGGCCTGCACGACGTCCGCATGCTCGCGCAGGTACGCGAGAACGTCATCGGGCAGCGGCTTGTACGCGACGATACGGGGCTTCATCGTTTCATTTTCCTTGCAGCGGCGCGGCGAGCGGATGCGCATCGCGCGCCTGGGGTTTGACGGACAGCGTGAGGATCACCGCGGCGACGAGCGCGGCGCTCATGAACGCGTACGACGCGACGGGCGAGCCGGTCGCGCCGTTCAGGTAGCCGACGAAATACGAGCCGACGAACGAGCCGAGCGCGCCCATGCTGTTGATCAGCGCCATCGCGCCGCCGGCGACGTTCCTCGGCAGCAGTTCCGGCACGATCGCGAAGAACGGGCCGTACGGCGCGTACATCGCGGCGCCCGCGACGACCAGCAGCGCATACGAGATCCAGAAATGCGACGAGCCGAGCGCATACGACGCGGCGAACGCGGCGGCGCCGACCAGCAGGAACGGCCACACGAAACCGCGGCGCGAACCGACCTTGTCGGACGCCCACGACGCGGCGAGCATCGCGATCGTCGCCGCGAGGTACGGCAGCGCGGACAGCCAGCCGGTCGCGACCATCCCGAGGTCGGAGCCGTTCTTCACGATCGACGGCAGCCACAGCACGAAGCCGTACACGCCGATGCTCCAGCAGAAATACTGCGCGCACAGCTTGATCACGGCCGGCGAGCGGAACGCCTCGCCATAGTTGCGCACCGGCTTGATCGCCGCCTGCTCGGCCGCGAGCGCGGCGTCGAGGTCGCGCTTTTCCTGTGCGCTGAGCCACGGCGAATCGGCCGGCTTGTCCTGTACGAGGACCCACCAGCACACGGCCCAGATGATGGCCGGCACGCCTTCGGCGATGAACATGTGGCGCCAGCCGAATTCATGCACGAGATAACCGGACACGATCGACATCCACAGCACGGTGACCGGGTTGCCGAGGATCAGGAACGTGTTCGCACGCGAGCGCTCGTTCTTCGTGAACCAGTTGCTGATGTAGATCAGCATCGCCGGCATCACGGCCGCCTCGACGATGCCGAGCACGAAGCGGATCGCCATCAGCGACGGAATGTTGCTGACCACGCCGGTCAGCGCCGCGCAGCCGCCCCACAGCACGAGGCTGGCGAACACGAGCTTCTTCACGCTGCGGCGTTCCGCGTAGATCGCGCCGGGGATCTGGAAGAAGAAATAGCCGAGGAAGAACAGCGCGCCGATCAGCGACGACAGGCCCTTGCTGATGCCGAGATCCTGGTTGATGCCGGCCGCCGCCGCGAACCCGTAGTTCGCGCGATCGAGGTAGGCGAGGCTGTACGTGATGAAGACGATCGGCATGATCGTCCACCAACGTCGAGCTGCGAGATTGGCTGCCATCAGAGTGTCTCCTGAGTAGACCGGCATCGGCGCATCGTTGCGTCGCCCGGTCTCATGCAAAACCGTGCATGAAGCACGAAATGGATCCGCGGATTGTGCCGTGTCCGGCCTCTCATTGCGCGGTGACGGTTTCCTCTAAGCGATCGGCGTGATTGCTGACCTTTTCGAGCCGGTCGAGCGCGTCGCGCGTCGGCAACCCTTCCGAATCGCCGATCACCTGGATCGCGAGCGCACCGATCCGGTTGCCGCGCGCGACCGCCTGCTCGATGCTGCGCCCGTCGAGCAGCGCGCTGACCACGCCGACCGCGAAGCCGTCGCCGGCGCCGACCGTATCGACGACCTTCTCGACGCGCTCGCCGGCGACCGTGCCTTCGCGGCCGTCGGCCGTGCGGAAATACGCGCCTTGCTCGCCGAGCTTGATCACGACGCCGCACGCGCCCTGCGCGAGATAGAAGCCCGCGATGTCGGCCGGCGTGTCGTGCCCGGTGAGCTGCCGCCCTTCGGACAGGCCCGGCAGCACCCAGTCGGCGAGCGTCGCGAGCGCATTCAGCGTCTTCGCCATCACGTCGGCGGACGGCCACAGCGTCGGGCGCAGGTTCGGGTCGAACGAGATCGTCTTGCCGGCCGCACGCATCTCGCGCGCAAGCCGGAACGCGAGTTCGCACGACGTCGCCGAGATCGCCGGCGCGACGCCCGTCAGGTGCAGATGGCGCGCGCCGAGCACGTAGTCGGCCACGTAGTCGTCGCACGACAGATGGCTCGCCGCCGAACCCTTGCGGAAGTATTCGACGGTCGGGTCGCTGCCGTCGTCGTTGCGCGACTTCAGCTGGAAACCGGTCGGGTAGCGCGGATCGACGGTCACGCACGACGCGTCGATGCCCTCGCGCGCCAGCGTGTTGAGCACGTAGCGGCCGAACGAATCGCTACCGAGCCGGCTCATCCAGCCGACCCGGAAGCCGAGCCGCGACAGACCGATCGCGACATTGAGATCGGCGCCGGCGATCCGCTTCGCGAATTGCCCGGCGTGTGCGAGGTGGCCGGGCTCCGTCGCGACGAACATCGCCATCGCTTCGCCGTAGGTCACGACATCGAGTGCTGCTTTCATGACTGAACTCCTCAGGATCCTGCTGCCGTCACGCGGTCGCGAGCCACGCGACGCGTCGGCAGGCATCGCCGGCCAGGTCGGCCGCGTCGAACGGGAACTCGATGCCGCGCGGCGCATGCTGCGGCAGCGCCGCGAGCACGCCGGTCACGAGCGGATCGTTCGGCGCCGGCGCGGTGGCGAACCGACGCGCGCCCTCGCCTTCCGTGGCCTTGCAATGAATGTATTCCACATGCGGCGCGAGCACCTGTGCGCAGTCGAGCGGCGCTTCGCCGCGCCACTGCCAGTTGCCGATGTCGAACGTCATGCCGAGCGCATCGCGCATGCCGGCATCGGCGAGCGCGGCGAACAGCCCACGGAACTGCGCGAACGCGCCGCCGACCTCGAGCTGGCCGTTCTCGACCACCACGCGGGCCTGCGCGCCGCGCGACAGCGCGACGATCTCGGCCGCATGCGCGTCGCCGGCGAAGCCGCCGAGCTGGAATTTCACGAAGCGCGCGCCGAGCGCGTCGGCTTGCGCGAGCCCGTCGCGCAATGCGTCGGCATCGAGCGCGCCCGTTTCCGTATACAGCGCGTCCGGCGTCGAATAGACCGACCACAGCCCGTGGCCGGCGATCTGCGCCCCGAGCGCGGCCAGCGCGCCGGGCGCCGTGTCGTCGTCCGACGCGAACAGTTCGCGCCGTACCTCGAAACCGGTCGCACCGGATGCCGCCACGGTCGCGAGGAATGCACTGTGGCCCTCCTGGCGCACCCGATCCATCCCGAATGCGCTCGCCACGATCACGATGTCTGCCATGTTGCCCTTTTTCACCGGAATGGAACCGGTTCCATTTGCTTGAGACGGATGGTGCGCTTCGCTTCGAACGCACGCCATAGAGGAAATCCCTAAGGCTCCGTTATCGCACGAATGCGCGCGCCGACCGCATGCAACGCATGTTCCCGGCGCGGCTTCGCGCGCCTACGCGAGGTCCTGCGCGAGGCTCATTTCGAGGAATTGCGCGGCGAGCCGCGACGGCGCGCCGCCATGCGGCACGAGAATGGAGAAATGCCGCGTGAGCGGCGCGGGCGCCAGCGAGCGCAGCACGAGCGCCGCATCGTCGTGACGCAGCGACATCGCGGACACGAACCCGACGCCCATCCCCGCGCGCACGGCTTCCTTCACGGCCTCGACCCCGGCAATCTCGAACGCGACGCGCATCGGCGCGCCGCCATGCGCGAACGCGCGCTCGACGAGCTGCCGCACGGCGGAGCCCGCCTCGCGCAGCACGAGCGGATACGCGGCAAGCGCGTCGAGCGTCACGCCCGCGCCGTAGCCGGGCGCCGCGAGCGGATGGCCGGCCGGCACGATCGCGACGATCTCGTCCTCGTGCCACGCATGCGCGGCCGTACCGGGCGGCAGCGCCTCGCCGGCCGGCCCTTCGATCAGCGCGATGTCGAGCGACGGCAGCGCCGCGACCACGTCGGCCGTGTTGCCGCTCATCGTCTGGATCGACACGCGCGGCGCGCGCGGCTGGAACGCCGCGATCAGGTAGGGCAGCAGGTAGCTCGCGGGCGTCGTGCTCGCGCCGATGCGCAGCGTGCCGGCTTCCAGCCCGCGCACCGCGTCGCGGAACGCACGCGCCTGCGCGAACGTGTCGCGCTGCGCCTTCGCGTACTGCGCGAGTTGTTCGCCGACCGGCGTCAGCCGGATGCCGCGGCCGTCGCGCTGGTACAGCGGCTCGCCGAACTCGTCCTGCAGCAGCCGCAACTGGCCCGACACGGCCGGCTGCGACAGATGCAGCGCCACGGCGGCGCGGCTGATGTTCAGATGCTCGGCGACGGCGGCAAATGTTATCAGTTGATCCGGGGTCATGGAGATAAATTATCGGATTTCCGGATAGTTTACGTCACAAATCACAATTTTTCATATCGATATAACGAAATTAGGATTACAGCATCGCCACACGCTCCATCACGGTGCTTCCATGTCCACTGCTCCGACTTCCCCTCTCAGCCACGCCGCGCCGTCGATGCGCGGCCAGTTGAACGGCGTGCTGTTCGTCGCGCTGTTCGCCGCCGCCGTCACCAGCCTGTCCGAGCTTCCCGCGATCGCGGGGCTCGGCCTGTCGCCACTGATCGTCGGCATCGTCGCCGGCGCGCTGTACGGCAACGCGCTGCGCGACGGCATGCCGGCCAGCTGGGCGGCCGGCGTCAATTTCTCCGCCCGCAGGCTGCTGCGCATCGCGGTCGCGTTCTTCGGCTTGCGCGTGAGCCTGCAGGAAATCGCGCAGGTCGGGCTGCCGGGCCTCGCGGTATCGGTGCTGGTCGTCGTCAGCACGCTCGCGATCGGCACCTGGGTCGGCATGAGGCTGATGAAGCTCGACCGCGATGCCGCGCTGCTGACCGCCGCCGGCAGCGCGATCTGCGGCGCGGCCGCCGTGCTCGCGTTCGAATCGACGCTGCAGTCGAAGCCGCATCAGAGCGCGATGGCCGTGGGCAGCGTCGTGCTGTTCGGCACGCTGTCGATGTTCCTGTATCCGCTCGCCTATCATGCCGGGCTGCTGAACCTCGATCCGGCCGGCCTCGGCCTGTTCTTCGGCGGCACGATCCACGAAGTCGCGCAGGTGGTCGGCGCGGCGAGCGACATCAGCCCGCAGGTCGTGCACGTCGCGACGATCGTGAAGATGACGCGCGTGATGCTGCTGGTGCCGGTGCTGCTGGCGCTCGGCTGGTGGCTCGCCCGTTCGGCACGCTCGGCGCACGACGCGGCCGGCGGCACGCAACGCCAGCGCAAGGTGGCGGTGCCGTGGTTCGCGCTCGGCTTCCTCGGCTTCGTGATCGTCAATTCGCTGAACGTGCTGCCCGCGGACGTCACCCATGCGCTGAACGTGCTCGACACCTTCGCGCTGACGATGGCCATGACCGCACTCGGCATCGAAACGCGCGTCGCGCAGATCCGCGCGGCCGGCCCGCGCGCGCTGATGACCGGCCTGATCCTCAACGTGTGGCTGATCGCCGGCGGCTACGCGATCACCTGGGCCGTGCAGCACTGGCTTGGCTGAGCCGCACGTCCGCGACGGTTCGCGCGCCGCGCCCGATGAGACGCCCGATGGGGCGGTCCCGCGGGCGCGGCGCAGTGCTATGCTTCGCGTCGTTTTCCATCGCCCCCTTTCAGCCGTGCTCTCGTTCCTGCTGAAGCTGCGCACTCGCGCCCGAACGCTGCTCCGCCTGTCGGACGCCCATACGATGCTGATCTGGTCGGCGATCGTCGGCGTCGGCGGCGCCTTTGCCACGATGGCGTTCCGCGAGGGAATCGACCTGATGCAGCGCCTGATCTCGGGGCACAGCGGCAGCTTCGTGCAGATGGCGAAGAGCCTGCCGTGGTACGTGCGATTCTGGATGCCGGCCGCGGGCGGCTTCCTCGCCGGCTGCGTGCTGCTGCTCGCGACGCGCGGCGACAAAGCGGCCGCCAAGACCGACTACATGGAATCGGTCGCGCTCGGCAACGGCGTCGTGCCGGTGCGGCAGAGCCTGTGGCGCAGCGTGTCGTCGCTACTGACGATCGGCAGCGGCGGCTCGATCGGCCGCGAAGGCCCGATGGTGCAGCTCGCGGCGCTCGCCGCGTCGCTCGTCGGCCGCTTCGCGCACTTCGACCCGCCACGCCTGCGTCTGCTGGTCGCGTGCGGAGCCGCGGCCGGCATCACGTCCGCGTACAACGCGCCGATCGCCGGCGCATTCTTCGTGTCGGAGATCGTGCTCGGCACGATCGCGATGGAGAGCTTCGGGCCGATGGTCGTCGCGTCGGTCGTCGCGAACATCGTGATGCGCGAATTCGTCGGCTACCGGCCGCCGTACGAGATGCCGGTGTTTCCGGCCGTGACGGGCGCCGAGGTGCTGCCGTTCGTCGTGCTCGGCGCGCTGTGCGGCGTGCTCGCGCCGCAGTTCCTGCATCTGCTCGACGCGTCGAAGACGCAGTTCAAACGGCTGCCGGTGCCGCTGCCCGTGCGGCTCGCGCTCGGCGGCCTCGTGGTCGGCGTGATCTCGGTGTGGATTCCGGACGTGTGGGGCAACGGCTACAGCGTCGTGAACCACATCCTCCATTCGCCATGGACCTGGCAGGCGCTCGTCGCGGTCCTCGTGTTCAAGGTGATCGCGACCGCCGCGACGGCCGGCTCGGGCGCGATCGGCGGCGTGTTCACGCCGACGCTGTTCGTCGGCGCCGTGTTCGGCTCGCTGTTCGGGCTTGCGATGGACGCGCTGTGGCCGGGCCATACGTCCGCGTATTTCGCGTACGCGATCGTCGGGATGGGCGCGTTCATGGCGGGCGCCACGCAAGCGCCGCTGATGGCGATCCTGATGATCTTCGAGATGACGCTGAGCTATCAGGTCGTGCTGCCGCTGCTGGTGTCGTGCGTGTTCGCGTATTTCGTCGCGCGCGCGACGGGCACGACGTCGATGTACGACATCACGCAGCACCACTACCAGGACGCGCAGGAGCGGCAGCGGCTGCGCACCACGCAGATGCGCGAGCTGATCCAGCCCGCGCAGACGGTCGTGCCGCTCACCGCGAGCGTCGCCGACATGACACGCGTGTTTCTCGAATATCCGGTGAAGTACCTGTACGTGACCGACGATGCCGGGCGCTTCCGCGGCGCGGTCGCGCTGAAGGACATCACGTCGGACCTGCTCGACAAGCGCGACACGACCGACAAGACGGCCGCGCACTACGCGCATACGCCGTTTCCGCTGCTCACGCCCGACATGCCGCTCGCGACCGCGCTCGAGCGCTTCATGGCGTTCCAGGGCGAACGGCTGCCGGTGATCGAGAGCGAAGCCGAGCCGACGCTCGCCGGCGTCGTCTACAAGACGTCGCTGCTCGACGCGTACCGGCGGATGACCGGCGAGCGCTGACGCGCATCGCCGCACGGCGCGTGCCGGTCAGTCCGGCGCACGCCCCAGCACGACCCGCGCGAAGAACCCCGCCAGCACCGTTTCTGCGACGTCGGCCGACACGTGCTGCGGATCGGCCGTGTAGTACGACTGCACACCGTCGCACAGGCACATCAGCCCGAACGCGAGCGTGTCGGCCGGCAGCAGCAGCGGCGTGCCCGAGCGCTCGGCGAAACGCTCGATGAATTCGGCCATCTGCACGCGCTTGCCGTGCAGGAACTGGTTGAAGCGCACGCGGAACTTGGCGTCGCGCGCCGCCTGCAGCTTCGCCTCGCCCCACAGCAGCGAGTATTCGTCGTCGCGAAACAGCGTCCGGTAATACGCGAGCGCCATCGATTCCATCTGCTCGCGCGTGCCGCCGCCTTCGAAAATCGCCTCGAAGTCGGCCTGCACCTCCGCGTGATCGCGCTCCAGCAGCTCCAGCAACAAATCGGACTTGCTGCGGAAATTCGAGTAGAACGCGCCACGCGTATAGCCGGCCGCCGCCGCGATGTCCTCGACGCTCGCGGCCACATAGCCTTTCTTCATAAAAATGCGATGCGCGGCTTTCAGCAGACGTTCGCGCGTCTGGTCCCTGCTCTGCTCGCGAGTTAAGCGCTGTGGTTTCATGGCGCGCAGTCTAGCATCCTTTCCCTTTCGGATTCATCTTTGCATTCGGATACAGGTGTGTATTAGAATCCGCCACAGTTTCTCAAAATGTTGTCCGTCTGTCCGCGTGCGCCGATGCCGGCGCCGTTCTGGGGCAAGCGCGCGCCGCGCTTGCCGGCCTCGTTCCGCTCCACCTCACCTGGGGGTTTCGTGAATCGCTCCGGTTCCCGCGCCGCGCTGCTGATCGGCGCCGCGCTCGTCCTTGCCGCCTGTCATCCGAAAGAATCCGCGCCGCCCGCCCCGCGCCCCGTCGTCGCGCTGCCCGCGCGGGCCGACACCGTCGCGGCCGCGCGCACGTTGCCCGGCGACATCCAGCCGCGCTATGCCACGCCGCTGTCGTTCCGCATCGCCGGCAAGATCATCGAGCGCCGGGTGCGGCTCGGCGATACGGTGAAGGTCGGCCAGGTCGTCGCGCTGCTCGATCCGTCCGACGTCGAGAAGAACGCCGCGAGCGCGCAGGCGCAATTCGACGCCGCGTCGCACAGCCTCGCGTTCGCGAAGCAGCAGCTGGACCGCGATCGCGCGCAGGCCCGCGAAAACCTGATCGCGACCGCGCAGCTCGAACAGACGCAGAACAGCTACACGTCGGCGCTCGCGCAGCGCGACCAGGCGCAGCAGCAACTCGCGCTCGCGAAGAATCAGCTCCGCTACGCGACGCTCGTCGCCGATCATGCGGGCACCATCACCGCCGAACAGGCCGATACCGGCCAGAACGTGTCGGCCGGCCAGCCGGTCTACCAGCTCGCGTGGTCGGGCGACGTCGACGTCGTGAGCGACGTGCCCGAAGCCGCGCTCGCGTCGCTCGCGCCCGGCCATGCGGCGACGGTCACGCTGCCGTCGCTGCCGGGCCGACAGTTCGCCGCGAAGGTGCGCGAAATCGCGCCGGCCGCCGATCCGCAAAGCCGCACCTACCGCGTGAAGCTCACGCTGGGCGCGCCCGATCCGGCGATCCGGCTCGGGATGACCGCGGACGTCGCGTTCGACGGCGCGCCGGCCGCCGGCGATACGCAGCCGATCACGCTGCCCGCGACCGCGCTGTTCCACGACGGCGCGCAACCGGCCGTGTGGGTCGTGCGCACGAAGGACGACACGCTCGAACTGCGCCGCGTCGACGTCGCGCGCTTCAACGAGCGCACGGTCACCGTGTCGCACGGGCTGCAGCCGGGCGAGCGCGTCGTGCTGCAGGGCGTGCATACGGTCAGCGCGGGCGAGAAGGTGCGCGCGATCGCGCCGCTGCATCCGGAGGACTTCGCATCGTGAGCGTCTCCCACGAAGAAGGCCGCTTCAACCTGTCCGCATGGGCGCTGCGCCACCAGGCGCTGGTCGTCTACCTGATCGCGCTCGCGACGCTCGCGGGCATCCTCGCCTACACGCGGCTCGCGCAATCGGAAGACCCGCCGTTCACGTTCCGCGTGATGGTGATCCGCACGTTCTGGCCCGGTGCGAGCGCGCGGCAGGTGCAGGAACAGGTGACCGACCGGATCGGCCGCAAGCTGCAGGAAACGCCGGCCATCGACTTCCTGCGCAGCTATTCGCGCCCCGGCGAATCGCTGATCTTCTTCACGATGAAGGATTCGGCGCCCGTGAAGGACGTGCCCGATACCTGGTACCAGATCCGCAAGAAAGTGGGCGACATCGGCTACACGCTGCCGCCCGGCGTGCAGGGCCCGTTCTTCAACGACGAATTCGGCGACGTCTACACCAACATCTGGACGCTCGAGGGCGACGGCTTCACGCCCGCGCAACTGCACGACTATGCGGACCAGTTGCGCACCGTGCTGCTGCGCGTGCCGGGCGTCGGCAAGGTCGACTATTTCGGCGACCCCGACCAGCGGATCTTCATCGAGGTGAACAACGCGCAGCTCACGCGGCTCGGCATCTCGCCGCAGCAGCTCGGCCAGGCGATCAACGCGCAGAACGACATCTCGTCGGCCGGCGTGCTGACGACCGCCGACGATCGCGTGTTCGTGCGGCCGAGCGGCCAGTTCGACAACGTCGATGCGATCGCGAATACGCTGATCCGCATCAACGGCCGCACGTTCCGGCTCGGCGATCTCGCGACGGTGAAACGCGGGTACGACGATCCGCAAGTCACGCAGATGCGCATGAACGGCAAAGCCGTGCTCGGCATCGGCGTGACGATGCAGCCGGGCGGCGACGTGATCCGGCTCGGCAAGGCGCTCGACGCCGAATCGAAGGACTTGCAGGCGCAACTGCCGGCCGGCCTGAAGCTGACCGAGGTGTCGAGCATGCCGCACGCGGTGTCGCACTCGGTCGACGACTTCCTCGAAGCCGTCGCCGAAGCGGTCGCGATCGTGCTGGTCGTGAGCCTCGTGTCGCTCGGGCTGCGCACCGGGATGGTCGTCGTGATCTCGATTCCGGTGGTGCTCGCGGTCACCGCGCTGTTCATGTACCTGTTCGACATCGGGCTGCACAAGGTGTCGCTCGGCACGCTCGTGCTCGCGCTCGGGCTGCTCGTCGACGACGCGATCATCGCGGTCGAGATGATGGCCGTGAAGCTCGAACAGGGCTACAGCCGCGCGCGCGCCGCCGCGTTCGCGTACACCAGCACCGCGTTCCCGATGCTGACGGGCACGCTCGTCACGGTGTCGGGCTTCCTGCCGATCGCGCTCGCGAAATCGAGCACCGGCGAATACACGCGCTCGATCTTCGAGGTGTCGGCGATCGCGCTGATCGCGTCGTGGTTCGCGGCCGTCGTGCTGATCCCGCTGCTGGGCTTCCACATGCTGCCCGAGCGCAAGCGGCACGCGCACGAGGCGCACCTGCCCGACGATCACGAGCACGACATCTACGACACCCGCTTCTACCGGCGGCTGCGCGGCTGGATCGACTGGTGCATCGAGCGGCGCTTCGTCGTGCTGCTGATCACGGGCGCGCTGTTCGTCGTCGCGCTGATGGGCTTCACGCTCGTGCCGCAGCAGTTCTTCCCGAGCTCCGATCGGCCCGAGCTGCTGGTCGACCTGCGGCTGCCCGAAGGCGCGTCGTTCGCGGCGACGCTGCGCGAGACCGAGCGGCTCGAGAAAGCGATCGACAAGCGTCCCGAGATCGACCATGCGGTGAACTTCGTCGGCAGCGGCGCGCCGCGCTTCTACCTGCCGCTCGACCAGCAGTTGCAACTGCCGAACTTCGCGCAGTTCGTGATCACCGCGAAATCGGTCGAGGATCGCGAGAAGCTCGCGACGTGGCTCGAAACCACGCTGCGCGACACCTTCCCGGCCGTGCGCTGGCGCCTGTCGCGGCTCGAGAACGGGCCGCCGGTCGGTTATCCGGTGCAGTTTCGCGTGAGCGGCGACAGCATCGCGACGGTCCGCTCGATCGCCGAGAAGGTCGCGGCGACGATGCGCGGCGATGCGCGCACCGTGAACGTGCAGTTCGACTGGGACGAGCCGGCCGAGCGTTCGGTGCGCTTCGAGCTCGACCAGAAGAAGGCGCGCGAGCTGAACGTCACGTCGCAGGACGTGTCGAACTTCCTCGCGATGACGCTGTCCGGCACGACCGTCACGCAGTATCGCGAGCGCGACAAGCTGATCGCCGTCGACCTGCGCGCGCCGCGCGCCGACCGCGTCGATCCGGCGAAGCTCGCGGGCCTCGCGCTGCCGACGCCGAACGGCCCCGTGCCGCTCGGCTCGCTCGGCCGCTTCACGCCGACGCTCGAATACGGCGTCGTGTGGGAGCGCGACCGCCAGCCGACCATCACCGTGCAGTCGGACGTGCGCGCCGGCGCCCAGGGCATCGACGTCACGCATGCGGTCGACGCGAAGCTGAACGCGCTGCGCGCGCAGTTGCCGGTCGGCTATCAGATCAACATCGGCGGCTCGGTCGAGGAAAGCGCGAAGGCGCAGGCGTCGATCAACGCGCAGATGCCGCTGATGGCGATCGCCGTGTTCACGCTGCTGATGATCCAGCTGCAGAGCTTCTCGCGCGTGCTGATGGTCGTGCTGACCGCGCCGCTCGGGCTGATCGGCGTGGTCGCGACGCTGCTGCTGTTCGGCCAGCCGTTCGGCTTCGTCGCGATGCTCGGCGTGATCGCGATGTTCGGGATTATCATGCGCAACTCGGTGATCCTGGTCGATCAGATCGAGCAGGACATCGCGGTCGGCCACGGCCGCGTCGACGCGATCATCGGCGCGACCGTGCGGCGCTTCCGCCCGATCACGCTGACGGCCGCGGCCGCCGTGCTCGCGCTGATCCCGCTGCTGCGCTCGAACTTCTTCGGGCCGATGGCGACCGCGCTGATGGGCGGCATCACGAGCGCGACCGTGCTGACGCTGTTCTACCTGCCTGCGCTGTACGCGACGTGGTTCCGCGTGAAGCGCGACGAACGCGACCCGCAGGACGGCCCGCCGCCAGGCGGCACGCCTGCCGCGCCGTCGGGAGCCTGACCATGGATCGATCGATGACCCTGAAAAAGAAAGCCGTGCGGGTGCTCGCCGCGGCGAGCGTCGCCGGCCCGCTCGCGGGCTGCGCATGGTTCGCGCCGAGCGGCGAGCCGCCCTCGATGCCGTCGCCCGCGCACTATGGCGCCGTGCCGCAAGTCCAGCAGACGGTGTCCGCGCAAGGCGTCGCGCAGCAGTTCGAGGTCGGCGCGCAGCCGGTGCCGGACTGGTGGAAACAGTACCGTTCCGAGGCGCTGAACGCGCTCGTCGACGAAGGGCTGCGCGACAGCCCGACGCTGAGCGCGGCGTCGCACTCGCTGGATGCCGCGCGCGAGCAGTTGCGCGGGCAGATCGGCAGCTCGATGCTGCCGTCGATCGACGCGGTCGGCCAGGCCACGCGCCAGCGCGCGCTCGGCGTGCCGATCCCCGCGCTCGGCGCGCCGACGCTGCTGTACGACACGTTCGTCGGGCAACTGCAGGCGAGCTATACGGTCGACCTGTTCGGCGTGTCGCGCTTCGCGAACCGCGCGCTTGCGAAACGCGTCGACGTCAGCGCGTTCCAGCTCGAATCCGCGCGGCGCGCGCTGGCCGCGAACATCGTGACCGCGTCGATCACCGTGTCGGTGCTCAATGCGCAGATCGACACGACCGAGCGGCTCGTCGCGCTCGCGAACGACCAGGCGCACGACGCCGAGCGCCGCCATGCGCTCGGCTCGGCATCGCGCAGCGACGCGCTCAATGCCCGGCAAAGCGCCGACACGTTCGCGGCCAGCCTGCCCGCGCTGCGCCAGCAGCGCGACTCGGCGCGCCACGCGCTGGCCGTGCTGGTCGGCCGCACGCCCGACCGGCCGCCGGCCGATCTCGCGCTCGCCGATCTGCATCTGCCCGAGCAGGTGCCCGTCGTCGTGCCGTCGGACCTGCTGCAAAGCCGCCCGGACATCCAGGCCGCCGACGCGGGGCTGAAAGCCGCCGCCGCCGAGGTTGGCCTCGCGACCGCCCAGATGTTTCCGCAACTGTCGCTGTCGGCGGCGATGGGCAAAGGCGGCTTCAGCTGGCCGGCGATGCTGTCGGGCGCCGGCGCGATCTGGAACGTCGGCGCGTCGCTGAGCCAGCCGATCTTCCACGGCGGCGCGCTGCTCGCGCAGCGCCGCGCGGCGAAGGCGACCTACGAGGCCGCGGTCGACCAGTACAAGCAGGCCGTGCTCGGCGCGTTCCAGAACGTCGCCGATTCGCTCGCGGCGCTCGAGCACGACGCGGAGGCGCTCGATGCGTCGTCGCGCGCCGCGCTGTCCGCCCGTGGCGCATACGACGACGCGGCCGCCCGCGTGCGGCTCGGTGCGTTGCCGCCGTCGGCCGCGCGCGCGAGCGAGTTGCAGTACCGCAATGCGCGGCTCGACGAGATTCGCGCGACCGGTGCACGGTTCGCGGATACCGCGCGGCTTTACCAGGCGATGGGCACGCCGCCGGCCGACCACGGCGACACGTCCGGTAAAACCGGCCAAGCCGCCGGCGACGGCACGACCGGCACGCAGGCACGCGCCGCCGCGCCCGCCCCTTCGGCGCAATTACCGCAATAACCGCCCCTCCGATCGGCCGCGGGTGCGACTCCCCGCCACGCGCGTCCGATCGCCGATCTTCCGCTTGACCCTCACGTAGCGTAACGTTCGAGACTCCAGTGTGCGCACCGAACGGAGGAACGAATGCGGCTGAAAGTGGGAGACCTGGCGAAACGCAGCGGACTGACCGTCCGCACGCTTCATCACTATCACGCAATCGGTCTGCTGACGCCTTCGGCGCGCGCCGACAACGGCTACCGGCTGTACGACCG
Source organism: Burkholderia sp. A2 (assembly GCF_001729305.1). Taxonomy (NCBI): domain Bacteria; kingdom Pseudomonadati; phylum Pseudomonadota; class Betaproteobacteria; order Burkholderiales; family Burkholderiaceae; genus Burkholderia; species Burkholderia sp. A2. The sequence goes on from NZ_LZXX01000118.1 coordinate 57,528, forward strand.
CGACGACATCGCCCGGCTCCACCAGATCCAGGCCCTGCGTCGCTTCGGACTGTCGCTCGCCGAAATCGGCGACTACCTGAACCAGCCCGGCACGCCGCTCGTCGATCTCGTCGCGAAGCAGATCGCATCGCTCGACCGCCAGCTCGCGCAAACCGCGCAGCTGCGCGAGCGGCTCGCGAGCTTGCACGCGCAGCTCGCGGCGGGCACCGAGCCGGAACTGGCCGATTGGCTCACCACACTGGAGTTGATGACCGTGTACGACAAATATTTCTCCGAGGAAGAACTCGCGCGCCTGCCGATGTACCGAAAGAGCCAGGCCGGCGACGCGGAATGGATCGCGCTCGTCGACGAGGTCCGCGCGCTGCACGATGCGGGCGTACCCGCCGAGGACGAGCGCGTGCGTGCGCTCGCCGCGCGCTGGATGGCGCTGCTGGTGCGCGACACGAACAACGATCCGCGGCTGCTGGCGAAGCTGAACCTGATGCACGAGCACGAACCGTCGATGCAGTCGAAGATCGGCATTTCGACCGCGTTGCGCGACTACGTGCTGCGGGCCTCGTCGGAAACGAAGATGCGGCTCTTCGAGAAGTACCTCACGCCGGACGAAATCCGTTTCATGCGCGCGCATTACCGCGAACGGGCGATGGAATGGCCGCAACTGATGGCCGACGTGCGCGACGCGATCGATGCGGGCACGCGGCCCGATTCGCCGCAGGGCCGCGCGCTCGCGCAGCGCTGGTTCGAGCTGTTCTGCAGCTACGCGGGCCACGACCCGGCCACGCATGCGAAATTCCGCCACGCGCTGATGAACGAGCCGGCGCTGACGAAGGATTCGTGGACCGACGAGACGCTGCTCGGTTTCATGCGCGAGGCGATGGCGCAACTCGCGCCGGCGCGCTGATCGGATGACGGGCGGGCGGCGCGCGGGTTTCCCGTGCGCCGCCTGTTTCGCCATGGGCAGCCGGTATCTCGCGCCCAACGGCCACACACCCGCCTAGTCGTTGCGCAGGCTGATCCCGTGCCAGCGCTGCGTCATGTAACGCAGAAACACGGGCTGCGCCTTCAGGTCCGCGTTCGGCACGGGCGCCGCGCCGCCGTCGACGAACTTGCCGTTGATCGTCACGGTTTCCTCGCCGCGCAGCACGTACTTCGTGCCCGCGTCGATCAGGAAGTACTTGACCTGATCGGCGCTCACGTCGCCGCGGCAACCGACCTTGTACGCGAACAGGAACTGCTTGCGGCCATTGCCGAGCAGGTCGCGCATTTCGATCGACTTCGGCACGACGTCGAGAATCACGTCGACCGGGCATGCCTTCACGTAGTCGCGCACCGTCCAGTCGGGGCGGCCGTCGAGCGTCGCGGACACCTTGAGTTCGACGTCGTCGCCGGACGCGGTTCTGGCGAGCGTCACCGCATGCGCACCGGCCGCATCGGTCCACGTGTAGTCGGCGGCGTGCGCCGGGCTGGCCAGCGCTGCGACGGCAAGCAACAGGCAATGCGAAAGGACATGTCTTTTCATCGGCGATGGGAGCACGCTGGAATGGAACGCGCCATTATCGACAAAGCCGCGTGCCGCGGCCAGCCGCGCGCGCCACGCCCGTTCAGCGCTCGCGCGTGCCAAGCCCGAGCGCCTTCATCCGGCGGTACAGCGTCCGTTCGCTCAATCCGAGCTGCGCGGCGAGCGCCTTGCGCGTGCCGTCGAACGCGCGCGCGATCCGGACGAGTTCCGCGTCCGACACGCCGCGTGCGTCCGCCGCCTGCGCGTGCGGCGCCGCCGCGGCCGCGACGAGCTCGGCCGGCAGATGTTCGATGCGGATCGTGCCGTCGTCCGCGAACAGGCACGCGCGTTCGAGCACGTTGCGCAGCTCGCGGATGTTGCCGGGCCATGCATATGCGTCGAGGCACGCCCGCGCGCGCTCGGTCAGCGTGAACGGCCGGGCCGCGAATGGCCGGGCATTCGCGTCGCCCGCCTTGCCGCGCGCATTCGCGATCCGCCGCAGGATCGATTCGGCCAGCAGCGCGACGTCGCCCTGCCGTTCGCGCAGCGCCGGCAGCGGAATCGGAAACGCGTTGATCCGGTAGTAAAGATCCTGCCGGAACCGGCCGTCGTCGATCATCTCGCGCAGCGGCTTGTGCGTGGCCGCGACGAGCCGGAAATCGGCGCGCAGCGCCTCGACGCCGCCGACGCGCCGGAACGTGCCCGATTCGATCAGCCGCAGCAGCTTCACCTGCATCGGCAGCGGCACGTCGCCGATCTCGTCGAGAAACAGCGTGCCGCCCTGCGCGGTTTCGACGAGGCCCGGCTTGCGCTGGTTCGCGCCCGTGAACGCGCCCTTCTCGTAGCCGAACAGTTCGCTCTCGAACAACGTCTCGGCGATCCCCGAGCAATCGACGACGACGAACGGCCCCATCGCGCGATCGCTCGCCTCGTGCAGCGCGCGGGCGAACAGCTCCTTGCCGGTGCCCGATTCGCCGAGCAGCAGCACCGGCAGCGTCGAGGGCGCCACGCGCTGCAGCGCGCCGAGCGCCGCATTGAACGCGTCGGAGCCGCCGACGAGCCCTTCCGCGCTCGGCTGCGCGGATGCGCTGCGCACGGTCGTCAGCCGCTCGACATACGCGATCACGTTGCCGTCCGCGTCGAAGATCGGCCGCAGCTCGACGTCGACATGCTCGGGACCGCGCGGCGTGTGATGGATGTGCAGCACGCGGTTCAGCCCGCGCGATTCGAGCGCCTGCTTCATCGGGCAATGCTCGCCGGCCTGGTCGCACGGCACGTCGTAGTGATGCGACACCTGGAAACAGTGCCGGCCCACGTGCTCGACGCCGGCCACGCCGAACTGGCGCCGGTATGCATCGTTCGCCGCGAGGATCCGGTAGTCGGGGTCGACCACGATCATCGGCTGCGGGTCCTGCTCGAGATACGCGACGAGCGCGCGTACGTCGGGCATCGCGTCATGGCGCGGCGCGGGGACGATCGGAATGGTGTCGTGCGGATTCATGCGGCGGCTCGCTCGGCGAAGGGGCGCCCGGACGGACTGCCAGGCTGACGGCCAATTCTGCCACGGTACTGCCAGTTGTGGCAGTGCTCGTCCGCCACCGGATGTCGCTGCCGCCTTCTCGACGCCGCCTATGCGCCGAAAATCCGAGCCGAATCAAGACCCTGCGACATCGGCCGATGCCGCGCCGCCGGCTGGCATGCTTCTTGAGATAAAGACCGCCATTGCAGATGCAGAACCCGATCGAGGACACCCCGTGAGCAACGCCCCTGCGCTGTCGGTCGAAGGCTTTTTCGACCCGGCGACCCACACCGTCAGCTATCTCCTGCTCGATACCGCGAGCCGCGCATGCGCGCTGATCGACAGCGTGCTCGACTACGACCCGAAATCCGGCCGCACGCGCACCGCCAGCGCCGACCGGCTGATCGCGCGCGTCGCCGAACTCGGCGCGACCGTGCACTGGCTGCTGGAAACGCACGTGCATGCCGACCATCTGTCGGCCGCGCCGTACCTGAAAGCGCAGGTCGGCGGCCAGATTGCGATCGGTTCGCACGTGCGCCGCGTGCAACACGTGTTCGGCACGCTGTTCAACGCAGGCCCCGGCTTCGCGGAAGACGGCCGCCAGTTCGACCGGCTCGTCGACGACGGCGACACGCTCGCGCTCGGCGCGCTGACGATCCGCGCGCTGCACACGCCGGGCCACACGCCCGCGTGCATGACCTACTGCGTGGACGACGCGACGCAGCGCGCGGCGTTCGTCGGCGACACGCTGTTCATGCCCGACTACGGCACGGCCCGCTGCGACTTCCCCGGCGGCGACGCACGCACGCTGTACCGCTCGATCATGCGCGTGCTCGCGCTGCCGCCCGACACGCGCCTGTACCTGTGCCACGACTACCAGCCGGGCGGCCGCGACGTGCAGTTCGTGACGACCGTCGCCGAGCAGCGCCGCGCGAACGTGCACGTGAAAGACGGCGTGACCGAGGACGATTTCGTCGCGATGCGCACCGCGCGGGACGCGACGCTCGACATGCCCGTGCTGATGCTGCCGTCGGTGCAGGTCAACATGCGCGCCGGCCACCTGCCCGAACCCGAGAACAACGGCGTGCGCTACCTGAAGATTCCGCTCGACGCGATCTGAGCCGCGCGCCCCACCGGAGAACCCGACATGACCATCCGCAAGCTGACCGACACGCTGTCGGTCTCGCCGCAGATCGCGGCGGCCGACCTGCCCGCGCTTCACGCGGCGGGCATCCGCGCGATCATCTGCAACCGGCCCGACGGCGAAGGCGCCGACCAGCCGACCGTCACCGAGATCCGCGCGGCCGCCGCGCCGCTCGGCATCGACGTGCATTACCTGCCGGTCGATACCGGCAAGGTGACCGACGACCAGGCCGCGCGGTTCGGCGCGCTCGTCGCGTCGCTGGACGGGCCCGTGCTCGCGTACTGCCGCAGCGGCACGCGGTCGGCCACGCTATGGGCGCTGTCGCAGGCAGGGCTGCGCCCGCTGGACGACCTCGTCGCCACCGCCGGCGCGGCCGGCTACAACCTGAGCGCGCTCGCATCGCGTATCGCGCAGCGCGGCCGCCACGCGGCGCCAGCCGTGGACGCGCGGCACGACATCGTGATCGTCGGCGCCGGTGCGGCCGGCATCGCGGTCGCGTCGAGCCTGCTCGCGCGCGACGCGTCGCTCGACATCGCGGTGATCGATCCCGCCGACGTCCACTACTACCAGCCCGGCTGGACGATGGTCGGCGCGGGCGTGTTCCGGCCCGAAACGACCGCGCGCAGGATGACCGACCTGCTCCCGCGCGGCGTGCAGCGGATCCAGGCCGCGGTCGCGGGCTTCGAGCCCGATGCGCACGCGGTCGTGCTCGACGGCTGCCGGCGCATCGGCTATCGCAAGCTCGTCGTGTGCCCCGGGCTCAAGCTCGACTGGCATGCGATCGACGGCCTCGCCGACACGCTTGGCCGCAACGGCGTCACGTCGAACTACCGCTACGATCTCGCGCCGTACACGTGGGAGCTGGTGCACGCGTTCCGCGGCGGCCACGCGCTCTTCACGCAGCCGCCGATGCCGATCAAGTGCGCGGGCGCGCCGCAAAAGGCGATGTATTTGTCGTGCGACCACTGGCGGCGCACGGGGCGCCTCGACGCCGCGAACGTCGAATTCCTGAATGCGGGCGGCGCGCTGTTCGGCGTCGCCGATTACGTGCCCGCGCTGATGGAGTACGTGAAAAGCTATGACATCGCGCTGTCGTTCGGCCACAACCTCGTCGCGATCGACGGGTCCGCGCGCCGTGCGACGTTCTCGCGCGCGCTGCCGGAAGGCGGCAAGGAAACCGTCGAGCGTGCGTTCGACATGATCCACGTCGTGCCGCCGCAGAAGGCGCCCGACTTCGTGCGCGCGAGCCCGCTCGCCGACGCGGCCGGCTGGATCGACGTCGATCCGGCGACACTGCGGCACAAGCAGTTTCCGGACATCTACGCACTCGGCGACGTCACCAACACGACCAATGCGAAAACGGCCGCGGCCGCGCGCAAGCAGGCGCCCGTCGTCGCGCACAACCTGCTCGCGTCGCTCGGCCGCGCGCACGGCGACGCCGCGTACGACGGCTACGGCTCGTGCCCGCTCACCGTCGAGCGCGGCAAGATCGTGCTCGCCGAATTCCTGTACGGCGGCAAGGTCGCGCCGACCTTCCCCGCCTGGCTGATCGACGGCAAGCGACCGTCGCGGCTCGCGTGGCTGCTCAAGGAGCGCGTGCTGCCGCCGCTCTACTGGAAGGCGATGCTCAAGGGCCGCGAATGGCTCGCGAAGCCCGCGATCACGCGTTGACCGGAGCGCGATGACGTCATGCTGATATCTCTCGTACTCGGCGGCTTCGTCGGCGCCGTGCTCGGCCTCACCGGCGCCGGCGGCGGCATTCTCGCGGTGCCCGCGCTCGTCGTCGGGATGAGCTGGCCGATGCAGCAGGCGACGCCGGTCGCGCTCGTCGCGGTGGCCGGCAGCGCCGCGCTCGGCGCGCTCGAGGGCTTTCGCCGCGGGCTCGTGCGTTATCGCGCGGCGCTGCTGATGGCCGTGGCCGGTGTGCCGCTGACCACGCTCGGCGTGCGGCTCGCGCACGTGCTGCCGCAGCGCCTGCTGCTCACGCTGTTCGCGCTGACGATGCTGGTCGTCGCCGGCCGGCTGCTGCGACAGGCGCTGCGGCAGCAGGCGACCGATGCGGACGCGTCGCCGCTGTGCGTCGGCCGCGTGAATCCCGATACGGGCCGGCTCGTATGGTCGTGGCCCGTCGGCGTCGCGCTGGCGTCGACCGGCGCGGTGACCGGGTTGATGACGGGGCTGCTCGGCGTCGGCGGCGGCTTCGTGATCGTGCCGATGCTGCGCAAGTTCACGAACGTGTCGATGCATGGGGTGGTCGCGACGTCGCTGATGGTGATCGCGCTCGTCGGCACCGGCGGCGTGTTGGCGACGCTCGTGTCGGGCACGCGCGCGCCGCTCGACGTGACGCTGTGGTTCAGCGTCGCGACCGCGCTCGGCATGGCCGCCGGCCGCGGTGCATCGCGTCACCTCTCCGCGCGGCACGTGCAGGCCGGGTTCGCGGTCGTGCTTGTGTGTGTCGCGCTGGGGTTGCTGGCGAAGGCCGCGTTCGGCGTATAAACGCCGACGACGGGCTGGCGATCGTCACGCAGGGCCAAACGAAACGCCCGGGCCGACTCGTCGTCGGCACCGGGCGTTTTTCATGACGGCCGCAACCGGAGCGTCAGGCGGCGAATCCCGCCATCCGCTTGCGTTCCTGACGCAGCATCACGAAATTCGCGATCACGACGCCGGCCGTCACCGCGACGATGAACAGCGTCGCGAGCGCGTTCATCTCCGGGTTCAGCCCGAGGCGCACGCGCGAGAACACGACGAGCGGCAGCGTCGTCGAGCCGGGGCCCGACAGGAACGCCGACAGCACGAGGTCGTCGATCGACAGCGTGAACGACAGCAGCCAGCCCGCGATCAGCGCCTGCGAGATCAGCGGCAGCGTGATCGTGAAGAACACCTTCAGCGGCGTCGCACCGAGATCGAGCGCGGCTTCTTCCAGCGACGGATTCAGCTCGCGCACGCGCGACTGCACGATGATCGCGACGTACGAGATGCACAGCATCACGTGGCCCAGCCAGATCGTGAACACGCCGCGCTCGGCCGGCCAGCCGATCCACTTCGCGAGCTCGATGAACAGCAGCAGCAGCGAGATCCCCTGGATCACCTCGGGGATCACGAGCGGCGCGTTGATCATCCCGCTGAACAGCGCGAAGCCGCGAAAGCGCCCCATCCGCGCGAGCACGAAACCGGCCCACGTGCCGATGAACACCGACGCGAACGCGGTCAGCACGCCGATCTTCAGCGACAGCCACGCGGCCGTCAGCAGCTCGTCGTCCTCGACGAGCGCCTCATACCAGCGGAACGAAAAGCCCGACCACACGGTGACGAGCTTCGACTCGTTGAACGAATAGACGATCAGGCTGATGATCGGGATGTACAGGAACGCGAAGCCCACGAACAGCGCCGCGAACTGCAGGTAGCGATTCGGCTTCATCGGCGGCCTCCCTGTTCCTTCGCCTGGAAGTGCTGGAACATCGCCATCGGCACGAGCAGCAGCAGCACCATCGCGCACGTCACGGCAGACGCCATCGGCCAGTCCGCGTTGTTGAAGAACTCGTTCCACATCACGCGGCCGATCATCAGCGTATTCGCGCCGCCGAGCAGCTCCGGAATCACGTACTCGCCGACCGCCGGGATGAACACCAGCAGGCAGCCCGCGATGATCCCGTTCTTCGACAGCGGCAGCGTGATCTGCACGAACGCCTTCCACGGCTTCGCACCGAGGTCGTACGCGGCTTCGAGCAGGCGCAGGTCCATCTTCACGAGGTGCGCGTAGAGCGGCATCACGAGGAACGGCAGGTACGAATACACCATCCCGATGTACACCGCGTAGTTCGTGCGATACAGCTCGATCGGCGTATGCGTGAGCCCGATCCACATCAGGAAGTTGTTCAGCAGCCCGTTGTTCTTCAGGATCCCGATCCAGGCGTACACGCGGATCAGGAACGACGTCCAGAACGGCAGCATCACGCCCATCATCAGCAGGTTGCGGGTGGCCGGATTCGAGCGCGCGATGTAATACGCCATCGGATAGCCGAGCAGCAAACACAGCAGCGTCGTGATCGCGGCGACCCACACCGAGTTCACGTAGGTCGCGAAATACAGGCTGTCCGTGAACAGGAACGCATAGTGCGACAGGTTCAGCGCGACGTGCACGACGCCGTCCGCGTATGACGCGAGCTCCGTATACGGCGGGATGCCGAGCTGCAGCTCCGCGAAGCTGATCTTCACCACCAGCACGAACGGCACGAGGAAGAACAGCACGAGCCACGTAAACGGCCCGGCCACGACCGCCGTGGCGCCCGTCAGGTTGAAGCGCCGCACCGGCCACTCGAGCAGGGACTTGAACGCGTTCATGACGTCAGCACCACCCCGGCGGTCGCGCTCCAGCGCACGTAGATCTCGTCGGCGAGCGCGGGCGTGTCGAGTTCGGAAATCGCGAGGCTCGACACGTTCGCGATCACCGTCTTGCCCCCGTCGAGCTTCACGTGATACAGCGAATAGCCGCCCATGTACGCGACGTTGCTGATCCGGCCGCGCGCCCAGTTGAACGCGCCTTCGGGCGGCTTGCGCGTGAGCGCGATCCGCTCGGGGCGCACCGACACCGTGACCGGCATCCCGAGCGGGCCCGAGATCCCGTGGCTCACGTACAGCCGGCTCGGCAGTTCCGGCGATTCGATGTACACGTGATCGGGTTCGTCCTCGACCGTCACGCCGTCGAACAGGTTCGTCGAGCCGATGAATTCGGCCGAAAAGCGGCTGTTCGGGTATTCGTACACTTCGTTCGGCGAGCCGATCTGCACGATCTGGCCTTCGCTCATCACCGCGAGGCGGTTCGCCATCGTCATCGCCTCTTCCTGGTCGTGCGTGACCATGATGCAGGTGACGCCGACCTTGTTCAGGATGTTGACGAGCTCGATCTGCGTACGCTGGCGAATCTGCTTGTCGAGCGCGGACATCGGCTCGTCGAGCAGCAGCAGCTTCGGGCGCTTGACCAGCGAGCGGGCCAGCGCGACGCGCTGCTGCTGGCCGCCGGACAACTGGTGCGGCTTGCGCTTCGCGTACTTGCCCATCTGCACGAGTTCGAGCGCGGACGCGACGCGCGCCTTCAGCTCGGCCTTCGGCGTACCTTCCTGCTTCAGCCCGAACGCGACGTTCGACTCGACCGACATGTGCGGGAACAGCGCATACGACTGGAACATCATGTTCACGGGCCGCTTGTACGGCGGCATCTGCGCGAGGTCCTCGCCGTCGATCAGGATCTTGCCCGACGTGACCGTCTCGAGGCCCGCGAGCATCCGCAGCAACGTCGACTTGCCGCAGCCCGAGCTGCCGAGCAGCGCGAACAGCTCGCCCTGGCGCACGGTCAGGTTGACGCTGCGCACGGCTTCGGTGTCGCCGAATTTCTTGACGACGTCGACGATCTGGACAAAGTTCTCGGCGCGCGCATCGGCGCCGGAGGAGGAAACGGAGAACGGCGCGCCCGCGACCGGCGCGCCCGACTGGCTATTCATGATGTGCTGCTTCTCTCCTGCGTTAGACGAACAAAGCCCCCGGGGGCACCAGGGGCTTCATGACTGCGGGTTCACTTCGGCTCGTGTCAGCGGCCCGACTTCAGCTCGGTCCACAGACGCGTCTGCAGACGCTGGATTTCAGGCGGCAGCGGCTTGAGCAGGAACAGCGTCTTCACGACGTCGGCCGGCGGGTAGACGGCCGGGTCGTTCGCGACGTCGGGCCGCACGTACTTGCGTGCCTCGGCGTTCGCGCTCGGGTAGTACACCGCGTTCGTGATCGCCGCATGCACCTTCGGATCCTCGATGTAGTTGATCCACTGCAGCGCGGCTTCCTTGTTCTTCGCATCCTTCGGGATCGCCATCACGTCGAACCATACCGGCGCGCCGCCCTTCGGAATGTAGTACTCGATCTTGTACGGCTTCTTCGCCTCGATCGCGCGATGCTTCGCGATCACGACGTCGCCCGACCAGCCGAACGCGAAGCAGATGTCGCCGCCGACCAGGTCGTTGATGTAGCCCGACGAGTTGAATTGCGTGATGTACGGACGGATCTTCTTCAGCACGTCCATCGCGGCCTTGTAGTCGGCCGGGTTCGTGCTCATCGGATCCTTGCCGATGTAGTGCAGCGCCGCCGCGAACATCTGGTCGGGCGCGTCGAGCACCGACACGCCGCAGGTCTTCAGCTTCGCGAGGTTTTCCGGCTTGAACAGGATGTCCCAGTTGTCGAGCGGCACCTTGCCGAGCGCCTGCTGCGCCTTCGTCAGGTTGTACGCGAGGCCGGTCGTGCCGTACGCCCAGGGCACCGAGTACTTGTTGCCCGGGTCCGCGCCGGCGACGAGCGCCATCAGTTGCGGATCGAGGTACTTGAGGTTCGGCAGTTTCGACTTGTCGAGCGGCGCGAAAATGCCGGCGGCGATCTGCTTGCCCGCGTAGTTGCTGGTCGGCACGACGATGTCGTAGCCCGAGCTGCCCGTCAGCAGCTTCGCCTGCAGCGTGTCGTCGCTGTCGTAATTGTCGTAGCGAACCTTGACGCCCGCCTGCTTCTCGAAGTTCGGGATCGTGTCCTTCGCAATGTAGTCCGACCAGTTATAGACATTGAGCTGCGTATCCTTCGCCGCTGCCGCCGACGCACCCACGCACAGCGCGAGCGCTGCGAACCGGCCCACTACCTTTGCTTTCATCCCGTTCTCCCTTCGGCCGGACGCGTTGCCCGGCTGCCGTCTGCCTCGTCATGGCGGCGCATTCCGGCGCGCCGCCCCTCGAAAACCCCGAAAACTACCATCATTCGCGCCCCGTCACAAAAAAATCATGCCGGTGTCGCGCAAACGGAACAGATTCCCGCCGCCGGTCGGTCGAGCCGCCCGCGCAGCGGGGCGTTCCGGGGGAATTCTATCGGGTAATCGGCGGCTGTCCACCGGGAAAAACGGGCAGCGGCGAACCGGCGTTCGGAGGGCGGGCGTGTCCGCCCGGCGCCGGCGTCCGGCCGCGGCGCCGCGATGCATTAAAATGGCGGCTGACGATTCAACTGCGCGAACCCTGCCGATGGCCTCCAATCTTCACGACCTCCCCGACAGCCCCTGCATCGGCGTGTGCTCGACGCTCTTCGACGAAGTCTGCAAGGGCTGCGGCCGCACGGCCGCCGAAGTCTCGAACTGGGTGTTCCTGAGCGACGACGAAAAGCGCGCGGTGTGGGAGCGCATCACGCGCGAAGGCACCGCGATGCGCTTCCAGTACGACAAGCTGTAAATCCACTGCACAAAAAAAGAGCGGCATGCCGACCGCCATGCCGCCAACCCCAACTCTGTTCTTGTTCCGTCGCGTCTAGAACTTCATCCCGACGCCCACGCCGACGATCAGCGGATCGATGTGCAGCGTGCCGATGCCCTTGTCGCCGAGCGTCGCATCGGTGCTCATCCAGATCTTCTTCACGTCGACGTTCATGAACACCTTCTTCGTCAACTGCACGTCCACGCCGAACTGCAGCGCGGGGCCGAAGCTGCTCTTGTTGATCGACACGCCCTCCCCGCCGACGTTGAGCCCGTTGTTGTAGAAGTACGTGTAGTTCAAACCGGCGCCGACGTACGGACGCACCTTGCCCGCATGGTTGAAGTGGTACTGCAGCAAGAGCGTCGGCGGCAGCACGCCCACGCCGCCGAGATTGCCGAGGCTCGACGTCAGTTGATGCCGCGACGTGCCGAGGATCAGCTCGACGCCGAGGTAGTCGCGGATCATGTACGTGAAGTCGAGCTCGGGCACGATCGCGTTGTTCACGCCCGTGTTGATCGCGCCGAGCGTATCGCTCGCGCGCTCGTTCGGCTGGATGCTGATCGCGCGAAGCCGGACCAGTACGTCACCCTGATTGATGCCGTCGCCCGGCGACGCCGCGTGCGACAGCGACGGCATCGCGACGAAGCTGGCCGCGACGGCGGCTGCGGTGACACAAGTTCGAATCGTTTTATGCATGGTACGGACCCCCAAAGAATGGTTTCCATTCTCCCCGTAGGGTCTTTTCGTCATCTTGATATTGGTCAAGCCAGCGTAAACGTGGGACGGTTTGCCGCAGGTTCCGTCGCACTGCCGGTCAGCAGCAGGTCGAGCAGATCGCGCACGCTGCGGATCGCGCGGCCGAACGGCAACGCTTCGCGGCCGCGGAAGAACAGTCCGTTCGCGACGTCGCCGCGCAACGCGGCCGCGAGCCGCGTGTCGATGCAGAAGTGGCCGAATTTCTCGATGCCGTCGCGCAGCCCGCATACGCTCAGGCATTCGAGCGCGGTCGGGCAACGCTGCTTGAATGCGCCGAGCTTGTTGCGAATGCGCGTCTCGTTGCGCAGGTAACGATCGAGCCACGGGGTCTTCACCGCGCGTGCCGGCAGCCCCGTCACGCTGACGAATTCGACGATGTCGTCGGGCGTCGCATCGGCAAGCACGCGCTTGAAATGCGGATGCGCATCGCCTTCCTCGGTCACCGCGAACGGCGTCCCGACCTGCACGCCGTTCGCGCCGGCCGCGAACGCCGCGCGCACCGTGTCGTGACTGTTGATCCCGCCGGCCACGATCAACGGGATCGCGTCGCGGGCGAGGCCGAGCGACGCCATGACCTGCGCGGTCTCGTCGAGCACGCGCGCGAAATCGAAACGACCGTCGTGCATGTCGTCGATCTGCGTGACGCCGAGGTGGCCGCCTGCGTGCGCCGGATGCTCGATCACGATCGCATCGGGCAGGCGCCCCTTCTTCATCCACTTCTTCAGCACCAGCGCGATCCCGCGGCTGTCCGACAGGATCGGGATCAGCGCGATATCGTGCCCTTGCGTGAGATCGGGCAGATCGAGCGGCAGGCCCGCGCCCATCACGATCGCGTCCGCGCCCTCGTCGCACGCGACCCGCACGTAGTCCGCATGCGCGCTCACCGCCTTCATCACGTTGACCGCGATCATCCCGCGCCCTTCGCTGTACGCCTTCGCGAGACGGATCTCGCGCGCGAGCGCGTCGAGGTTCGCCGCTTCGAGCGTCGCGCGATCGGGTTGCGCGCGGCAACGCGCGAGCAGATCCGCATGATGGTGGCGCAGGTCGATGCTCGCGATCGTGCCGACCGCGCCTTCGCGTGCGACGCTGCCCGCCAGCCGGTGCGCGGAGATGCCGACGCCCATGCCGCCCTGCACGACGGGCAGCAAGGTGCGGCCGCGGATCGTCAGCGGCGGAAAGGAAGTGCGTACGGTCATCTGAAACCTCGTCGGAACATCGGAATCGCGATGATCGACGATCCACCGCCGCGCACCTTGACGGCCGTCAACAAAAAACGGCACGCGAGCGTGCCGTTGCGCGGTCATACGGGAGAAAACGCTCAGGCCGGCTTCGCGGGCTTCAGCTGCATCGATTTGTATTCGAGGTATTCCTCGAGCCCGTACACGCCATTCTCGCGGCCATGCCCCGACTGCTTGAAGCCGCCGAACGGCGCGGCGCCGTTCCACGCGCCGCCGTTGATGTCGACCTGCCCCGTGCGGATGCGGCGCGCGACGCGCATCGCGCGTTCGTCGCTGCCGGCCCACACCGCGCCGCCGAGCCCGTACGGCGAATCGTTCGCGATCCGCACGGCCTCCTCTTCGTCGCGATACGTGATGATCGACAGCACCGGCCCGAAGATCTCCTCCTGCGCGATCGTCGCTTTCGGATCGACGCGGCCGAACACGGTCGGCTTCACGAAGAAGCCCTTCTCGAGCCCTGCCGGCAACCCGGTGCCGCCCGTCACGAGTTCCGCCCCTTCGTCGATCCCGCGCTGGATGTACGCCTGCACGCGCTGCTGCTGCGCGGCCGACGCCAGCGCGCCGAGACGCGTCGTCTCCTGCCGCGGGTCGCCCGCGACGTACGTTTCGGCCGCGGCCTTCGCGATCTCGCGCGCTTCGTCGTAGCGGGCTTCCGGCACCAGCATCCGTGTATGCGCGGAGCAGGTCTGGCCCGCGTTCAGATAGCACGCGTTGACCGTGCCCTTCACCGCCGTCGCGAAATCGGCGTCGTCGAGGATCACCGACGCCGACTTGCCGCCCAGCTCCAGCGCGACGCGCTTGACGCCCGCGGCCGCCAGCTCGGCCACTCGCTTGCCCGCGCGCGTCGAGCCGGTGAACGACACCATGTCGACGTCCGGATCGGTGGCCAGCACCTCGCCGACGACCGGGCCATACCCGCACACGAGATTGAACACGCCGGCCGGCAGCCCGGCCTCGTGGATCGCTTCGGCGAGCATGAACGCGTTGAGCGGCGCGACTTCCGACGGCTTCAGCACCACCGTGCAGCCGGCCGCGAGCGCCGGCGCGACCTTCAGCGTGATCTGGTTGAGCGGGTAGTTCCACGGCGTGATCGCCGCGACGACGCCGACCGGCTCGCGCACCACGAGCGAATTGCCGACCCGCGCCTCGAATTCGAACGATTCGGCGAGCTTCGCGTACGCCTTCCAGTTATAGACCGGCCCGCCGACCTGGATCGCGCGCGACAGCTTGATCGGCATGCCGACCTCCCCGGTGATCGACTGCGCGAGTTCCTCGCTGCGCGCCTGCAGACGCTCGACGATCTTGCGCAGGTAGCCCGCGCGCGTCGCGGCCGGCGTGGCCGCCCACGCGTCGAAGGCCGCGCGCGCCGCGCGGATCGCGTCCTGCGCGTCGGATGCGACGCCCTCGGGAATCCGGCCGATCACGGCTTCGGTGCCCGAATCGATCACGTCGATCGTGCCGGCGCCGGCCGGTTTGCGCCATGCGCCGTCGATGTAGAACTGGTCGTAGATTTTCATCGTTTCCGCCTCCAGGGAAGCCGACATTCTAGCGAGCGTTTCGGCGGCTGGTGTGACGAATGACAGCCATCCGAAAGGACCGGCGCGCCGTCGCGCCACGCGCGGCCGGCGCCGCACGCTTCGGGCCGCCGTCACGTCAGCATCCGCCCGGGTGCGCGGCCGGGCCCGCATCGTGCTATGTTTTTAATATCGGCATCGGCCCATCGCGGCCGGCGCCGCCCGGAATCGACGCACTTCGTGAGCGCTGCCATGTCCGACGCATCCCATACCCTCGGCTCGCAAGACCGCCTGGAGCTGCTTTGCTGGCTCACCTGCGGCAATCTCGGCGCGTTTTACCTGAACGAATCCTGGCCGGACGCCGCGTTCCAGGTCCAGGCCGCGCACCGGTGGCTCGACCGTCATCACCGCCAGGCCGACTGGCTCTCGGTCGCCCGGCTCGCGGCGCTCGCGCAGGACATCGCGAAGCGGCATGCGGGCTTCGTCGACGCGTCGTGGGCGCGCGACGCGGTCGAGGAAATCGTCGATACCGACGATCTCGACTATCGGGCCAAACTCGTGCAGTGGGTATACGAAGACTGCTGCAAGGCGCTCGCCGACAAGCGGCTGGCCGATTGAGCCGCACCGGCGCCGCCGGTGCGCGGGTCGCCGCATCGCCCGACGCAACGCCCTTTTCGCCGTGATAGCCGTGACGGCCGTGACGATTGCCGGGGTACGGTGCATGCGCGCTCCCCCGGCGCCGACACGCGCGAAGCGTCATAGAATCGTCGTCGCCGGCCGTTCGGCCGCTGCGGCCCGACCTCAATCTCGAACATGAAGGACACTCGCGTGGCGCTCGCCCATCGACTTCTGCTGATCGCCGGCGCATCGGCCGCGCTGACGGCCGGCGCCGCCGGTGCGGCGCCCGCAGCCACGGCGGCCGCGGCCTGTGCATCGCCCGCGTTCGACCGTTATCCGGCGCCGCCCGCCGTCGCCCGCGCGCCGCGCACACCGGCTGCCGCGCCTCGGCTCACCCGCAACGAAGCGCGCCTGTACCGCACCGTCATTCGCGACGCGTTCGCGCAACCGGCCAACTTTGCCGGTCACTACCGCGTCGCTATCTGGGGTTGCGGAACGGATTGCCGAAATTTCGCGATCGTCGACAAGGACACGGGCGCGACGTACACGATGCCCGGCGTGAAGGCCGTCTCGGGCGTGATGGGCAACGACGACGAGCGCGTCGGCTTCCGCGCCGGCAGCAGGCTGCTGATCGTCGCCGGCTGCTTCAACGACGATTGCGGCGGCGGCAACGCGAAAGCGGCCCGATTCTTCTACGAATGGACCGGCACCCGGCTGCGTCCGGCCGGCACGTGTCCGCTCGCCATCGAGCCGGTTCAGTGAACGGCCCGGGCGCCCCATGACATCCATTCACCTCAGTTTCGACGACGGCCCCGGCCCCTCGACGCCCGCGCTGCTCGACGTGCTGCGCGATGCGTCGTGCACGGCGACCTTCTTCGTGCTCGGCAAGCACCTGCCGGGCGCGCGCGACGTCGCGACGCGAATCGCGCGCGAAGGCCACCGGCTCGGCAATCACACCTATTCGCATGCGAAGCCCGGCGCGCTCGCGGATGCCGCACTGATCGACGAAATCGACACGACCGATGCGCTGATTCGGGACGTCTATCGCCGCGCCGGCGTGGCCGCGCCGGACGCGATCCCGCTGCGGCTGCCGTATGGGTTGATGCCGCACGACGATCGCGCCGCCGTGCTCGCGCGCCTGCAACGCGATCACACGGGCTGGACCGCGATACTGGACGACTGGCAGCGGCCGGCGCCATCGCCGCAGGCGCTGTTCGACGCGATGTGCGCGCATGTCGACGCCTGCATGGCGCAGCATCGCGACGTGCTGTTCTGCCTGCACGACGGATCGCGGCACGGCGACGCGCGGCCCGACACGGTCGAAGCCGTGCGGCTGTTCCTGAACCGGCAACGCTGACGCGACGGCCGGCTAGCCCGCAGGCGCCGCGCCGTCCAGTAACTGGCGCCAGCCGCCGAGGAATCCGATACCGGGCCCCGGCATCCACAGGCCACGCTGCGCGGCCTCGAGATGAATCAACGTCTGGTCCGCGCAGAACAGCATCATCAGCGTGTCGCGGTTGTCGCGCAGCCAATCGGGCGCCGTATCCGGCCGCGTCGCGGTATAAGCGTGCAGGCAGGCCGCCCATCGCCCGCGGTCGAACACGAAGCGGTCGTCCCGGTCCGCATCGCGCGATAGCGCGAACGACGCAAAGGCCGCCTCGAGCCATTGCGCCCCCTGCCCCACATCGTCGAAATCGAGCACGCCGTTCACCGCGTTGCCGACATACAGCAGGTTGCCCGCGTGATAGTCGCCGTGCAGCCAATGCACGAGCCCCGTGAGCCACGACGACGCCGCATCGAGATGTGCGCCGATCCGCCGGATCACCGTGTCGTAGTCGTCGTGCAAGTCGGCCGGCAGCGACGGCATCGCGCGCGCCGCCACGCGTGCATGACGTGCGGACAGCCACGCGAGCGGCGCTGCTTCGCTCGCGGGTATCGCGGCCAGCGCCGTATGCAGATGCGCGAGCGTGCGCATCGCATCGATCGCCCCCGCGTGCGGGTCGTCCGGCAGACCGGGACGGCCGTCGATATGCTCGAACAGATGCAGCCAGCCTCCGTCAGGCGTCTGCACGCCGGTTTGTGCATCGACGGTCGGCCGCAGTCGCGGCAGCGCGGGCAGCCGCGGCGCGGCCCGCACATCGACGCGATGGCCAAGATGACCGAGTATCGACGCCTCGCACCGCATCTGCTCGACCGGCTTGCCGGCCCACGACACGCGCAGCACCGTCCGCCCCGCATCGCACTCGACGAGATAGGTTTTGTTAGTATGGCCCGACGCCAGCGCCTGCAGGCGCGCCGGGCCGATGTCCCAGTACCGGTGAAGCCACGGTTCCAGCGTTTTCACGTCACTCCTACTCGTTGCATTGACCATGTCAGAGCGTCCTTCGGCCCGCATGCGGGACATCAACATCGAATGGCTGACGCGCGCCGCCGAATTCGGCCATCTGTTCCAGACCCGCTGGCTCGGCGAGCGCTTCTTCCATCTGCCCGGCGACATGCTCGCGCTCCAGGAACTGATCTGGCGCGAGCGCCCCGACTGCATCGTGCAGACCGGCATCGCGGCGGGCGGCGGCGTGGCGTTCACCGCGTCGATGCTGGAACTGGCGGGCAACGAGGGCCGCGTCGTCGCGATCGAACCGCGCTTGCGCGACGAGGTCCGCCAGCGCCTGCACTCGCACCGGCTCGCCCATCGCATGGTGCTGATCGAAGGCGAATCGTGCGCGGCCGATACGCTCGCCTCGGTGCGTGCGCAGATCCACGACGGCGCGCGCGTGATGGCGATCCTCGATCTCACGCATACGCACGCGCACGTGCTGCGCGAACTCGAATGCTATGCGCCGTTCGTGACGCCCGGCAGCTACGCGATCGTGATGGACACCATCATGGAGTACCTGCCCGAGTCGATGTTCGACGGCAAGCCGTACGGCCGCGGCAACAATCCGGCCACGGCCACACGCGAATTTCTCGCCCGCGACGACCGGTTCGACATCGACCACGACATCGAGGACCGCGTACTCATGACGCTGTCGCCAGGCGGCTTCCTGAAGCGAGTGCGCTGATCAGGCGGGCGGCTTGCGCGGAGCCGTCGCACGCGGCATAGCTGTCGCGGATCCGCGCCGCCTGCTCGCGCAGCGATCCGGGACGCAGCAGGCGTTCGAGCGCATCGGTAATGGCCGCGACGCCGGCCTGCTGCAGATCGAGCACGCAGCCCGCGCCGGCCCGCTCGACGAAGTGCGCCGAATGAAACTGGTCGTTGCAGAACGGCGACAGCAGCATCGGCACGCCGCACGCCAGCGACTCCATCACCGAATTCGCGCCGCAGTGGCTGACGAACGCGCGCGTGCGCCGCAGCAGCGCCAGTTGCGGCACGTAACGCACGGCGATCACGCGTTCGTCGCCGGCCGGCAGCAGATCCGAATCGACCAGTTCGCCGACCGACAGCACCAGTTGCGCGGACGTCGCACCCGTCGCGTCGATGACCTTCGCGAACACCTCCGGGTGGTAGTAAAGCTGGCTGCCGAGCGACATGTAGACGAGCGGGCGATCCGCGTCCAGGCGCTCCCATGGAAATGCCGTCTCGTCGCCGCGCGGGCCCGACGGCATCGCAGGGCCGACCAGCTCTACACCGCGCGGCGGCGCGCCGACCAGCGCGTCGGTCGTGAACGCGAGCGTCAGATGCGGCGACAGGATGTCGCAACCGCGAAAGCGTGCGTCGAGGCCGTAGCGCGCGAACAGGCGCGTGCGTTCCGGTTCGAGCCAGCGCACCGTGCGCAGCAGTTCCGAATCGAGATCGTCCGGCAGCACCGGATTCAGCGAATTCGACATCGACACCCACGGCAGCCCTTCCAGCTCGGCCGCAATCGCCGCCGCATACAGCAGCGGGTCGATCACGACCACGTCGGGCTGCCATTCGCGCAGCACCGCGCGGATGCCGTCCACCTGTGCGGGCGCGAGGTCGATCAGCAACGTGCGGATCCAGTGCCGCAGCCAGTCGGCGTCGCGAATGTTCGCGGCGAAGCTCGCGCCGCGCGACAGATCGTGGCGCTCGGGCGTCTCGCGCGGCCCGACGAACGCGAAGTCGCCGGCGCCGTCGAGCTGTGCGCTGATGTCGGCCGGCGCATAGAACGCGACGTCGCAGCCGGTCGCGCGCAGGTGCTGGGCCGGGCCGATGCACGGATTGACGTGGCCCTTCTCGGGCACCACGCAGAACAGGATGCGTTTCATGAGCGGCTCAGACCGGGCGATGCGCGGCATCGGGATGAAGGCGATCGAGATGATCGAGGATCAGTGTCAGCGTCGTCCACAGCACGCGTTCGGTATCCGTCTGCAAAGCGGGCGCGGCAAGGCCGAGCGCGTCGGCCAGCGCATGCGTGCGGTCGCGATCGAGCAGCGTCGCGAGATCCATCGCCGGCGCGAGCCGCCCGCGCTTCGGGCCGTGCACGAGACGCTCCGGCAGGTTCAGGCGCGCCCCGAGCTCGCGCAGGCACTGCTTGTTCGGGTCGGGCGCCATGCTCGTCAGATGCGCGACGACGGCGGCGTCGACGAACGGCGGATGCAGATCGACCGACGCGGCGTCGAACAACGCGTGGCACAGCGGCAGATAGTTGGCCGACCGGTCGCGGCGCAACACCTGGTCCGCGCCGTCGCCGGTAATCGCCACCTCGACGCCGTCCGCCGCCATCGCGTCGGCCAGCAACAGCTTCGCGACCGGATGCAGATTGAACATCGGCTCCTCGACCGCGTGGGTCGTCCTCGGCAGCGCCGCGATGAAATCGGCCTCGTTCGCGCGCACGATCTTCACGTTCGCCTGCATCTGCGCGGCGAGTTCGAGCGCCGCGTCGCGTTCGCAGTAATCGGGCATGTCGGTCGCGAGGACGTAGGCCGTCACGTGCCGCAATGCGCCGAGTTCGCGCAGCAACGCGAGCAGCAGCGCCGAATCGAGCCCGCCGCTCAGCGCCAGCGCGACGCGCTTGCCGCTGTCGAGCGCGCGTTGCAGCGACGCGCGCAGCACGGCGTCGAGATCGGCATGCTGCGGCCGCTCGGGCGCCCCCTGCACCGTCAGCCCTTCCGGCGATCGGATCAGTGCGTGGCCGGGCGGCACCGCGAGCACGTCGCACAGCACGGTGCGGCCGATGAGGCGCCCGCCGCTCAGGTAGCCCGCGATGGCGGCCGTGTCCGGCGCGCCGGCCGGTTGCCCCGACGCCCGCAATACCGCGCGGATGCCGGACGCCGACACGCCGCTGCGCGGATGGTAGTGCAGACGATCGAAACCGAACGGGTCGCGCGTGCCGACGATCATGGATAACGAGCCTTCAAGGTATTCACTTCAATGCGTTTCAGGATGCGATGCGGCGCCACCGGCGCGCTGCCGCCCTGGCAATGCAGGCAGGCTTCGAGCGGCGTCTCGCGTTGCAGATAGGCGAGCATCGCGTCGAGCATGCCCGCGTCGTCGCGCAACGCCAGGCCGTCGGCCTGAAAATCCTTCTCGCCCTTGTACAGCGTATGGAAATGCGCGGGGCGCGTGCACGTGTAGAACATGCCGTCGCGAATCATATGGCAGCGCTCGCGGATCCAGCAATCGTGATACAGGCGCCGGGCTTCATCGCGATCCGTGCCGGGCTGCGCGCGGTTCATCGTCGTGAATACGTCCTGGATCTTCCAGTTCAGCCGTACGTCGAAGCGCGCGGCCTGGCGCTCGACATGCGTGATCAGGTCGGCGGAAAGCGCGGGCTTCGGATAGCGCGAGATCGTCAGTGCATCCACTGCTTGCCAGAACGCGTCGGGCATCTCGCCGAGCTTCAGCCCGTTCGTCGTGACCGAGATCACGGGCGCGATGCCGGTGCCGCGCACGCGTTGGACGAGTTCGACCAGCGCCGGATGCAGCAACGGTTCGCCGCCGACCAGCTTGAACATGCGTGGACGCAACACCTTCGCCGCCTTGCGCAGATCGGCTTCGATCGATTCGGGGCTCGCGTACCACTCCGGCAACAGCGGCGACAGCGAGCAGCATTCCGCGCAGGTCAGGTTGCAGTGATCGACGATATGCGCTTCCAGCGAGCGCGTCTGGACGCGCCCGTCCTCGACGCGGTAATCGCGATCCAGCGGCGGCGGAAACACATGCTGCCGCTCGCCGGCTCGCGACGGATTCGGGGTCTCGTTCGGATTCGCACTCACATCAGTGTCCTGTTTCCACGCAACGGGAAAAGAAATCGATCAGACGGCCGCGCGCGTCCACCATCGCGGATGCCATCGTCACCGCGCCGTTCAGGTGCGACGCGAAGCGCGACGGATCGTCGAGCCAGCCTTGCACGATCCACAGCTTGAGCGCGTGCTGCACGCATGCGGCATCGACCGCCCACGGGATGTGCGCCGGGTTCACCGGCCGCACGCGCCGGTACGCACGCACGAACGCTTGCGCAAGGCGCGGCGCTTCCAGCGGCAAATGATTCAGGCAGCGCACCAGCTCGTATTCGCGCGGCGCGGCGATCGACGCTTCCCAGTCGACGATCAGCGGCGGCAGCGTGCCCGTGAACAGATAGTTGAACTGGTTGTAGTCGTTGTGGATCGGATGCTGCGGATCGTCGGCCGGAAACGCATCGATGCTGCCCGGATAGTAGCGGTCGAGCATGCGCAGCGCGAGATCGACATAGCGGCGCAGGTTCGTGGAGGCGGCGGCGCTCGCATCGGCTCCATCGAGTGCATCCAGCAGACTGCGGCGTACCGCATCCGCGTCGATCGAGGTCAGCCGCGCGCGGATCGTATCGAGCGACGGCAGTTGCAATCGTTCGAGACTCAGGTGCAACGCGGCCAGGCTCGCGCCGAGCGCGTCCCATTCGGTTGGTGAAAAGGTATCGTAGGTTTTGAATTGCCCGGCTTCCCAGCGCGTCAGCATCGCATGCGAATGCTGCCCCGACCACAGCGACGCACCGGACGTCGTGCGCTCGAGCGTCTGCACATGGAAACGCGTATCGCCATGCGTTTCCAGATGCGCGAGGACAGCGGCTTCCTTGACCGCACGCGCATGGTGTTCAAGCGCATAGAGCTTGACCGCCACACCCGCGCCGCCGTCGGCCGGCAGATGCCACACCCGTTCGCTGACCTGCGTCGGCGGCCCGCCGCGACCGAGCCCGTAGGCGTCGCGAATCTCGTCGAAGGTGACGGCGAGCACATCCATTCAGATGTGCTCGGCCGGCCCATGCCGATACGGATGACCGGTCAGGAACGTGTTGTGTCCGACGTAGCGCAGCTTGTACATCGCCGGCCGGAACAACACCGACGGATCGTTGTTCGCGATGCCGAGCAGCGGGTACAGGTCGTGCCGCACGAAAAACGCGTTGTTTCCCATGTCGTCGCAGCAGACGAGTTCATAGCCTTTCTGGCGGCCGAGGTGCACGAGCGATTCGAGGCTCGCGCCGTAATAGGTCGAGCCGTCCCATTCGTGGTCGGGATTGAAGCACATGACCCAACGCTCGGGCGGCGTGTAGTACGGGTTGTATTCGATCACGACGATGCGCGGCTGGAACGCTTGCAGCCCACGCCACACCCAGTAGTCGTTGCCGTCGATGTCGATCGACAGCAGGTCGAAGTCGGTCGGTACGTTCGCATCGGCGAGCAGTTGATCGACCGTATCGGGTTGGATGCGATCGTGGCGCAGCCGGACACGCTCCGCGCCCGCGTAATGGGCGGCAAGCTTGCCGAAGCGGTATGCGCTGCCTTCGACGAGTACGCCTGCCCAATCCTGTTCGCGCAGCAGCCGCGCGGTGTTGCTGTTGCGCAGGCCGTCGCTCGCGCCGATATCGACGCAGAAACGGTTGGTCGGCGTGATCCGCTCCATCAGGCGCGACAGGATGCCCTCCTCGGTGCCCTGCGCGTACAGGCTGGGCGCAAGGCCGGACAGGTCGAGCGGGAGAGGATGGTCCTGCATCGAAGACGGCTCCGGAGACGAAATGGGGAATGATGGGTGGCGTTGGGTGGGTAATTTACCTGAAGTCGATTAAGCAGAGGAAACTGGAATGCGCGGCGCGGGCCGGTTTTGCCGTGGGGAAATGAAAAAGCCCGCATCGACATTGCTGTCGATGCGGGCTTTTAGCGCTTCTGGCGGTCCGCTCCGCGCGGTGAGGCCTAAATTGGACCCACGACCGGAGAAAACCTCAGGGTACTTACTCCTGCCCTTGACTCGCCAGGAATTCCTCATAATTCCCGCCGAAGTCGAACAACGTCCCGTCCGTCTTCACCTCGATGATCCGGTTCGCCAGCCCGCTCACGAACTCACGGTCGTGCGACACGAAAATCAGCGTGCCTTCGAACTGCTCGAGCGCGATCTGCAGCGACTCGATCGATTCCATGTCCATGTGGTTGGTCGGCTCGTCCATCAGCAGCACGTTGTGGCGGCCGAGCATCAGCTTGCCCCAGATCATGCGGCCCTTCTCGCCGCCCGACAGCACCTTCACCGACTTCCTGATGTCGTCCGACGAGAACAGCAGGCGGCCCAGCGTGCCGCGCACCATCGTTTCGTCGTCGCCGTCCTTGCGGTACTGGTCGATCCAGTCCATCAGCGTGATGTCGTTCGGGAATTCCTCGTACGTGTCCTGCGGCATATAGCCGACGTTCGCGTTCTCGGACCACTTCACCGTACCGTGATCGAGCGGCAGCGCGCCGAGCAGCGAACGCAGCAGCGTCGTCTTGCCCGCGCCGTTCTCGCCGATGATCGCGATGCGCTCGCCCGGCTGCACCGACAGGTTGAAGTTCTGGAAGATCGTGCGCTCGTACTTCTTCGTGATCTCTTCGGCGACCACCGCGACGTTGTGCAGCTTCTTGTCGAACTCGAAACGGATGAACGGGTTCTGGCGCGACGACGGCTTGAATTCCTCGATCTTGATCTTGTCGATCTGCTTCGCGCGGCTGGTGGCCTGGCGCGCCTTCGACTTGTTCGCCGAGAAGCGGCGCACGAAGTCCTGCAGTTCGGCCACGCGTTCCTTGGCACGCGTATTCGCCGCGGCCTGGCGCTCGCGCGCCTGTGCCGATGCGAGCATGTAGTCGTCGTAGTTGCCCGGCCAGACCTTCAGCGTGCCGAAGTCCATGTCGGCCATGTGCGTGCACACCGAGTTCAGGAAGTGACGATCGTGCGAGATGATGATCATCGTCGAGTTGTACTCGTTGAGCGTCTGCTCGAGCCAACGGATCGAGTTGATGTCGAGGTTGTTGGTCGGTTCGTCGAGCAGCAGCACGTCCGGCTTCGAGAACAGCGCCTGCGCGAGCAGCACGCGCAGCTTCCAGCCCGGCGCGACGTCGGCCATCGTGCCGTTGTGGAACTTCTCCTCGATGCCGATGCCGAGCAGCAGCGCACCCGCGCGCGCTTCGGCGTCGTAGCCGCCGTATTCGGCGAACTTGCCTTCGAGCTCGGCCGCGTGCATGTAGTCGTCGTCGGTGGCTTCCGGGTTCGCGTAGATCGCGTCACGCTCGGTCATCGCGGCCCACATCTCGGTGTGGCCCATCATCACGACGTCGAGCACGCGCACGTCTTCGTACGCGAACTGGTCCTGGCGCAGCTTGCCGAGGCGGACGTTCGGCTCCAGCGCGACGTTGCCGGCGCTCGGCTCGAGGTCGCCGCCGAGGATCTTCATGAAGGTCGACTTGCCACAGCCGTTCGCGCCGATCAGACCGTAGCGGTTGCCCTCGCCGAATTTGACCGAGATATTCTCGAACAAGGGCTTCGGCCCGAATTGCATCGTGATGTTGGCAGTAGAAAGCACGGCAGGTCCCGTTAAGAGAGAAATCGACGGAAAACCGTGTATTTTAGCAGGTGTCGGAGAAACTGCCGACCGCCCCGCCCCGACGGCCTATTCGCGGCTCTCACGCCCGCCGCCGGGCGGCCCGTCAACATGACGGCACGCGCGTCACCGCCGTCTCACCGGAGCCCCGCATGCTCGCCAGCCAGCTTCGCGAACAACTCGTCGGCGCATGGCGCCTCGTGTCGTACGAAATCCGCCCGCGCGACGGCAGCACCGTCACCTATCCGCTCGGCCGCGACGCGCGCGGCTGGATCCTCTACACGCCCGACGGCTACATGTCCGCGCAGCTGATGGCGGCCGGCCGTCCGCCCTACGCGGACGGCGACCTGCAGGGCGGCAGCGTCGAGGAGCGCGCGGCCGCGGCGCACGGCTACATCGCGTATTCGGGCCCCTTCAACGTCGACGACGACGGCACGTTGACCCATGAAATGGACGTCAGCCTGTATCCGAACTGGATCGGCAACGTCCAGCAGCGTGTCGTCAGCCTGGACGGCGACCGGCTGCAGCTCGGCACCGCAGAACCGGTGCGGATCGCCGGCCGGGAGGTCGAACCGGTGATCGTCTGGGCACGCGCGCGCCGCTGAGCGCGCTGGCAGCGCAGCGCGGCCGGCGCTCAGCGGGGCGCGGCAACGACGCCGAGGCCGCACGGTGGCGCATGCCGCTCCCGCAATTGCGCGTCACTTGCCGGCCTTCGCCGCCCCCTTCTGCGCCGCCTTGGCCTTCAACTGGCCGAACAGTTCGGAGCACGGCACGTCGCGGTTGTTGCTCGGCGCGATCAGCGGGATCAGCGCCGCGAACGGGTTGATCAACCCGAGTCCGACCATCGCGCCGGCGCGCAGCGCGAGCGCGCCTGCATCGACGCCGACCTTCGGGTTCTTGAACGTGCCCTTCGCATACAACGGCGAGCGCAGCGAGAAGATCCGGAAGCCCTTCGTGTGCGGATGGATCTTCAGGTCGATTGATTCGTCGCGCAGGTTGATCGGGCCGTCGACGTTGATCAGCGCATCGTCGGTATCGAGCGCGAACACCTTCGGGTCGAGCATGCCGTCGGTCGCCACGAAGTCGATCGCCGCGCAGTTGATGTTGACGTCGCGGTTGCCGAACAGCTTCTCGTAGACGACGTTCGCGACGTTCAACCCCGCAGCCTCCATCAGCAAGCGGCTGATGCGGCCGTTGGTGATCAGCGCCTTCACTTCGCCGGTCGACGTCGCCGCGAGCGCGGCCGGCGAATTGCCCGTCGCCGACAGCGACGCATCGCCGTTGATTTCGCCGAGGGCCGTCTGCATCACCTTCTGCGTCGGGAACAGCTGCTTGAGCTTCAGATGCCGCGCGGCCAGCGTGAAGCGGCCCTTGAGCGGCGTGCGGCTGCCGTCGAGATGCGCATTCGTCGCGAGCGTGCCGCCCGCGACGCCGAACTGCAGCGGCTCGAGCGTCAGCACGCCGTCCTGCAGCAGGATATGCGTGTACAGGTCGGTGATCGGCAACTGCGGGCTCTTGATCAGCTTGCGGCCGGTGAACTTCACGTCCGCATCGATCGCGCTCCACCGTTCGGTGCGGAACGCCGCGACCGGCAGCACGCGGTCCGGCGGCTGGCGCGTCGTGTCGCCGCGCTTCTTCTTGCTCGCGGCCGAGTCGGCGCCGATCACCGGCGCGAGGTCAGAGAATTGCAGCAGGTTCGACACGAGCTCGCCCGACAGCTTCGGACGCGGCACGCGCTGCGCCCAGGTGAGCGTGCCGTGGAGATCGCTGCCGCCGACGCGCCCGTTGAAGTTCTCGTAGCGGAACGTGCTCGCGTTCTGCCTGAAGTTGCCGATCAGGCGCCCTTCGGTCGCGTAAGGCGGCGTATCGGGCAGCGTGATGCCGGTGAGCTGGTAAAGGTGCGACATCGACGTGCCCTGCAGCCACAGCCGCAGGTCGAGCGCCGCGAGATGCCTCGGGTCGGTCAGCGTGCCGACGATCGCGAGCCGCGTATCGCCGGCCTTCACGTCGGCCTGCAGCGGAAACGGCCGCGTCGTGTCCTGGATCGCGAGCACGCCGCCGACCTTCCCGGTGCCGCTGACCGGCACGTTCTTGTAGCGGCCGTCGACCTTCAGCCCGAACGCATAGGTCGGGCCGGACGGCTTCGCGGGCGCCGCGGCTCCGCTCGCGCCGGGCGCGGCAGCGGCCGCCGACGCGGAAGAAGCGGACGAACCCGACGATGCGGAAGCAGCCGCCGCAACGGCACTCGCCGCCGACGCACCCGAAGCCGCAGCCGCACTCGCCCCCGATGCCCCCGACGCGGCTTGCGCATCGGCCTTCGCGCCCAGTTGTGCGGCGCCGTGCTTGCCGACGCGCTGCGCCGACGCCGCACGCGACGTCTGCTCCTGTTCTTTCAACACGTCGCCGAGCGGAATCGGCTGGCCGAGCGTATCGATCGCGACGGTCAGGTCGGCTTTCGTGATGGCGTCGCGGTACGTAACGGTGCCTTTCGCGAACCCGAAGCTGTCGAGCCGCACCTTCCACCGCGAAGGCTGCGACGATTGCTTGAACTGGAAGGTCCACGTATTGCTGCCGTCCGCGCGCCGCTCGAGATCGACGGCAGGATTGACGACGTCGATCGAAGGGATGACGATTTCATGCGCCAGCAGCGGCAGGAGCGCGAGATCGAAGTGCGCGGCATCGAGCGTGACGAACTTGGGCGCCTGCGCCCAGTCGGGATTGCCGATCTCGAGTTGCGTGGCCGAGAAGCTCGGCCAGGGTACCCATGCACGCCAGCCGGTCTCGCCCTCGGGACGACGCCAGCCGACCTTGAGATCGCCGTTGATCGCAAACGGGCGACCGAGCGCGGTACTCACCTGTTCGTTGACCCACGGTTTCGCGCGGTTCCAGTCGAACGTGAAGATAAAGATGCCGGCCGCCGCGATGAGCACCGCGACGATACCGACGATCCATGCAGCCGATTTGCCGATGGCTCGGGTTAGCGTCATGGCGGTTCCGTTGTTGTTCTGAAGCGTTGCCGCACCATGCCGGGCCGCTTGCGTGGACGAACGGCGCACGACAACTGCGGCTTTTCAATAGGTATTATGGCGCACGAGATGGCGGCCTTTCGGCGCCATTAACGCTTTTTTTCACTTTTGACATGACCTCGCCCACCGGCCTCATCGACGCACAGCACATCACGCGGCGCGACGCCAGCAGCGGCAAGACGCTGCTCGCCCCGACCGATTTCAGCCTCGCCGCGGGATCGCGAATTGCTATCACCGGACCATCCGGGTCGGGCAAGAGCGTGCTGCTGCGCGCGCTCGCGCTGCTCGATCCGCTCGACGGCGGCCACCTCCTGTGGCGCGGCCGCCGGATCCGGCGCAGCGCGATTCCGCGCTACCGGCGCAGCATCGCCTATGTCCGCCAGCGCCCCGCGCAGATGGACGGCAGCGTCGAATCGCAATTGCGCTACCCGTACTCGCTCGCGATCTATCGCGACGTGGCGTTCGATCGCGCCCGCGCCGAAGCGCTCGCCGCGCAGGCCGGCCGCGGCGCCGATTTTCTCGACAAGCGCGCGAGCGATCTGTCCGGCGGCGAAGCGCAGATTACCGCGCTGCTGCGCGTGCTGCAGCTCGATCCGGACGTGCTGCTGCTCGACGAGCCGACCTCCGCGCTCGATCCCGAATCGGCGCGCGCGATCGAAGCGCTCGTCGGGGCGTGGTTCGACGCGGCGCCCGATGCCCGCGCCTACATGTGGATCTCGCACGATCCGGCCCAGGCCGCGCGGATCGGCACGATGCGGCTCGTGATGCAGGCCGGCGTGCTGCACGCGGCCGCCCCGACGGAGGCTGCGCAATGAGCCCGGCACTGCAGGACTTGAGCCTCGTCGACGTCGGCATCGCCGCCGCGCTCGTCGCCGTCAACGGCGCGATCTCGGCGGCGCTGTCGCTCGGCCTCGGCCGCAAGCTCGCGCTCGCGGCGGTGCGCACCGTCGTGCAGTTGCTCGCGATCGGCTACGTGCTCGGCTGGGTGTTCGGCCATCCGCACTGGTACGTCGTGCTGCCGCTCACCGCGCTGATGACACTGATCGCCGGTTTCGCCGGCGCGGGACGCGGCAAGCGCACGTACCGCGGCCAGCGCATCGACAGCATCGCGTCGATCTGGTTCAGCAGCTGGTTCGTCGCGGCGGTCGGGCTGTTCGTCGTGATCCGCATCCATCCGTGGTTCGCGCCGCAATACGCGATTCCGATCCTCGGGATGATCCTCGGCAATACGCTGACGGGCGTGTCGCTCGGCGTCGAGCGGATGATGGAAGAACTCACGGCGCGCCGCGATCGCGTCGAGACCGCCCTCGCGCTGGGCGCGACGCGCTGGGAAGCCGCGCAGGACGCCGCGCGCCAGGCCGTGCGCGCGGGCATGCTGCCGACGCTGAACCAGATGGCGGTGGTCGGCGTCGTGAGCCTGCCGGGCATGATGACGGGCCAGGTGCTGGCCGGCCAGTCGCCGCTGCAGGCCGTGCGCTACCAGATCGTGATCATGTTCCTGATCGCGGCGGCCTCCGCGCTCGGCACCGTCGGCGCGGTGCTGCTGACCTATCGCCGGCTGTTCTCGGCCGATCACCGCTTTCTCGCGGCGCGGCTCGAAGAGCGCACGCACTGACGCGCGGCGGCACATCGGGCGATCGGCGCGATCAGTGCGCGCCGCGTCGCTTGCCGATTGCCTGCCGAAGGGCGGCCGCGATATTCGCGTCGGGCGCGAGCCCGTCGACCGATGCGACGAGCCGCACCGCGCGCGCCGTCGACACATAGGCCTGCGCGCCGACGTAGCCGCCGCTGCCGGCCGAGCGCGTGGTCACGACGAGCGCCTGCGGCGCGCGTACGCCGAGATTGGCCGTGTACGCATCGGCGACCGTGCCGTCGCGCGCATGCAGCGTGCCGGTCACGTAATCGTCGGTATCGAAGCCCGGGGCGGCATGCGCGGTCGAATACACGCGCACCGCGTAGCTGCCGGTCGAGCACGGTTCGAGTGCGCCGCTCGACACCACGGCCACCTGCTGTCGCGACGATAGCTCGACCTTCTTCACGAAACTGCACTCGTCGGCCGCATGAGCGTGCGCGGCGACGAACGCGATGGCGGACAGCAACGCACGCATTCGAAGTTTCATCGGGGTGTCGTGACGGAAAGGAAAGGATGCGGGCGAGCATAACGTGACATCCGCATGACGTCACGCATCGCCTTTGCACGGTCGGCGCACCGCGCCGCGAAGCAGATGGCGAAAACGCACGGCAACGGCGGCGCGGCACGACCTGCTCGCGTGCCGCCCTGCTCGCTCCGCCGATCGAACCGGTTGCGCGCGCACCGGACGAAACGCCGGCCCGCGCGCGCCGCTCAGTGCTTGATCGACACCGTTACCTTGGTGCCGTCGCTCATCGTCACGGACTTGGACCCGCCGTTGGTCGGAAGCGACACCCACTTCACCTGGCTCACCGACACGACGTCCGGACACTGCAGCGACTTGCCGCCGGCCGTCACGCTGCGCGTGCCCTTCGGCGCGGCTGCCTGGAAGCTCAACTGCACGTTGGCGACACCCTTCGCGTCGACCGACGGCGCGAGCCGCACCTGGGTCTGCCGCACCATCGCGCCGTTCGCGTCGCGCGGCAGATTGTCGGCGTTCGGGCAGCCGTCCGGCATCGCGACCGCGCCGCTCGGCGGCACCGACTTCCAGTTGAAATCGTCCGTCTCGCCCGAGCGGATCTTGCGGGTCTCCTGCGCATTGCCGAAGGTCTTCGAGTCGACCTTGACGGTGTATTCGAGCTGTCCCGTACCGCCGCCCTTCAGGCTGCCCTTGACCGGCGGCGCCGCGAATACGCTCGCGCTGACGCACGCCGCCGCGAACACGACCGACCACGATGCGGCGACCGACAAGCTGCGTTGGCTCATGCTGACCTCCTTGTCATGCGGCGGCACGCGCGTGCCGCGCGGTTTTAGATGCATGATGCGTTGCCAGTCTACCGCCAAGCGGGATGCAATGCGCCGCGAACGCATCGGGTGTTACCCCGCTTGCGTTCGCGGCGCCGCCACCTTATTGACGCGCGCTGCCGGCTCAGAAACCGCTCAGCACGAGCTTGCCGATCGCGCGCCCGCCCTCGAGCATCCGGTGCGCGCGCCGCACGTTCTCGGCATTGATCGTGCCGAGCTGTTCGCCGAGCGTCGTGCGCAGCGTGCCGCCGTCGACGAGCCGCGCGACCTCGCTCAGGATCTTGTGCTGCTCGATCATGTCCGGCGTCTCGAACATCGCACGCGTGAACATGAACTCCCAGTGAAATGCGGCGCTCTTCGCCTTCAGCAATTCGACCGGCACCGGCTTCGCGTTCTCGACGATCGTGCAAATGCCGCCCTGCGGCCGGATGACTTCCGCCGCGGCCGGGAAATGATGGTCGGTGTCGTTGAAGATCAGCACGTAGTCGACGCTCGGATGGCCGGCCTCGCGCAACTGCGCCGGCAGGTCGCCGAAATGGTCGACCACCGCATCCGCGCCGAGCGTGCGCACCCATTCGGCCGATGCCGGCCGCGACGCGGTCGCGATCACGTGCAGCTTGCCGAGCGTCTTCGCGAGCTGGATCGCGATCGAGCCCACGCCGCCCGCGCCGCCGATGATCAGCACCGACTTGCCGGCGTCCGCGCCCTGCGGCGACACGCGCAACCGGTCGAACAGCGCTTCCCACGCGGTCAGCGCGGTGAGCGGCAGCGCGGCCGCCGCCGCGAAGTCGAGCGTGCGCGGCTTCAGCGCGGCGATCCGCTCGTCGACCGCGTGGAATTCGCTGTTCGCGCCGGGCCGCGTAATGCTGCCCGCATAGAACACTTCGTCGCCGGGCCGGAACAGCGTGACGTCGGCGCCGACCGCGACGACCGTGCCGGCCGCATCCCAGCCGAGCACGCGCGGCGTCTCCTCGACCTGCGGCTTCGGCGCACGCACCTTGGTGTCGACCGGGTTCACGGAAATCGCGTCGACTTTCACGAGCAGATCGCGCGGGCCCGGCACGGGCTGCGGCAGTTCGACGTCGAGCAACGCTTGCGGGTCGTCGATCGGCAGATAACGGGTCAATCCAACGGCTTTCATCTCGATACTCCTTTCAGGGAATCCGGCAGGCTGCGGCGCAACCTCCATGCGTGCCATCGTAGGCAACCCGATCATTCGAGAAAACCGCTATATTTCCTGAAACATTTTCAGGAATTTCAGAATAATGACGTCTGATCCCAGCCCGGATCCCATTCCCGCGCCCGACAAGCCGCTCGACCTGCTCGACGTCGCGCTGTTCGTGCGCGCGGCGCTGCTCGCGAACGTCAGCGCGGCCGGACGCGAATTCGGCGTGTCGGCCGCGGTCGCGAGCGCACGCATCGCGCAGCTCGAACGCCAGCTCGGCGCGCGGCTGCTGCACCGCACCACGCGCCGTATCAGCCTCACGCAGGACGGCGAAATCTTCATGGCGCGCGCCGACGCGCTGCTGGCCGCGGCCGACGCCGCGCGCGCGTCGGTCGGCCGCGGTCGCAGCGAGCCGTACGGGCGGCTGAAGGTGTCGATGTCGTCGTCGTTCGGCCGCCAGCACGTCGCGCCGGTGATTCCGGCGTTCCTGCGCCGCTACCCGTCCGTGTCGCTCGATCTGCGGCTGTCCGACGAGATCGTCGATCTCGTCGACGACGGCTACGACGTCGCGATCCGCCTCGGCGCGCTGAAGGATTCGACGCTCGTCGCCCGCAAGCTCGCCACCAACCGCCGCGTGCTGTGCTGCTCGCCCGCCTATCTCGCCGAACGCGGCATGCCGCGCCACCCGGCCGACCTGACGCAGCACGAGTGCGTGATCCTCGGCGACCAGCGCGACTGGTCGTTCGCGACGCCGCAGGGCCCGCTCACGGTGCGGGTCGGCGGCCGGCTCGTCGCGAGCAACGGCGAGGCGATCCGCGAAGCGCTCGTCGACGGCTTCGGGATCGCGATCAAGTCGACCTGGGACGTCGGCCCGCTGCTCGCGAGCGGCGCGCTCGTCACGGTGCTCGACGACTACCCGTTCGCGGACGACGTCGCGATCTGGGCCGTCTATCCGAGCCGCGCGCACGTACCGCTGAAAACGCTCGCGTTTATCGCGTTCCTGGCCGAGCACTTCGGCGATCCGCCGTACTGGGATCGCGCAAACGGGTGAGCACCGCCGTACCGCGCCCGGTTTCGCGCCGGCACCGGCCGCCACGCACGGCCAACCGGCTACAATGGCGCGTTCGCGACGCACTGGCCCGCAGCCGCACGGGGCCCGCGCGCGCAGCGGCCGCCCGTGGGCCGCGCACGTCATTCATTCGCTTCCCAACCACTCGTCATGACCCACAATCTCGTCATCCAGAGTCTTGCGCCGCTGTCGGACGCCCATCACAAACCGCTGCTCGCGCTGTCGCGCGGCTCCCGCGTCGTGCAGACCGACGATCACGCGCTGCGCATCGAAAACGCGAGCCCGGCGCAACGCCTCGACATCGACGCGTACTGCGGCACGCACGCGCTCGACTTCGGCTTCGTCGAGGCCGGCCGCACGCTCGGCGATTTCGGGCTCGCGGTGATGGACATGGATTCGACGCTGATCACGATCGAATGCATCGACGAGATCGCCGATTTCTGCGGGCTGAAAACGCAGGTTGCGGAGATCACCGAAGCAGCGATGCGCGGCGAGATCCGCGATTTCAACGAAAGCCTCACGCGCCGCGTCGCGCTGCTGGCCGGGCTCGACGCGCACGCGCTCGAGCGCGTGTACGAAGAACGGCTGCAACTGTCGCCGGGCGCAGAGACGATGCTGGCTGGGGTGAAGGCCGCCGGCCTGAAGACGCTGCTCGTGTCGGGCGGCTTCACGTTCTTCACCGAGCGGCTGAAAGCCCGCCTCGGCCTCGACTACGCGCACGCGAACACGCTCGAGATCGTCGACGGCAAGCTCACCGGCAAGGTGCTCGGCGAGATCGTCAACGCCGACGTGAAGGCGCGCCTGCTGCGCGACACGTGCGCGTCGCTGGGCCTCGAGCCGAGCCGCGCGATCGCGATGGGCGACGGGTCGAACGACCTGAAAATGATGGCCGAAGCCGGGCTGTCGGTCGCGTTCCACGCGAAGCCCGTCGTGCGCGATGCGGCGACGGTCGCATTCGACCATGTCGGCCTCGACGGGCTGCTGCGCCTGTTCTGATCCCGCGGCACCGTCAATGAAAACGCCGGCGCGATATCGCATCGCGCCGGCGTTTCGTTTTTGTGCCGGACGTTGCCGGCGCGCGATCAGCCGAGCGTGGCCTGCATCGCGCGCTCGATGTCGGCGCGCAAATCCGCTTCGTCTTCCAGGCCCACGTAGAAACGCACCAGCGTGCCGCGATGCGGCCAGTCCGGACGCATCGACGCGACGTCGTAAGGCATCGCGAGGCTGCACGCGCCGCCCCAGCTCCAGCCGATCGCGAACAGCTCGAGCGACTCGACGAAACGGTCGATCTGCTCCGCGCTGTAGCGTGCGTCGAACACCACCGAGAACAGCCCGCCCGCGCCCGTGAAATCACGCATGAACGACGCATGCCCCGGGCAGTCGGCGATCTGCGGGTGCAGCACCGTCGCGATCTCCGGCCGCGCCTTCAGCCACTGCGCGAGGGCGAGCGCGCTCTTGCTGTGCGCATCGAAGCGCACCTGCATGCTCGGCAGGCTGCGCAGCACGAGCGAGCAATCGTCGACCGACACGCCGATCCCGCAGCGCATCCGCGCGAGCTTCAGCTTCGCGTGCAGTTCCGCGTTCGCGGTGATCGTCGCGCCCATCAGCACGTCGCTGCCGCCCGACTGGTACTTGGTCAGCGCCTGCACCGAAATGTCGACGCCGTGCGCGAACGGCTTGAACGCGAGCCCCGCGGAAAATGTATTGTCGATCGCGGTGACGATGCCGCGCGCCTTCGCGGCCGCCGTGATCGCCTGCACGTCGGGCACTTCCATCGTCACCGAGCCCGGCGCTTCGAGCCAGATCAGCCGCGTGTTCGGCTGGATCAGCTCGGCGATGCCGGCGCCGATCAACGGATCGTAACCACGCACGGTGATGCCGAAATCGTTCGCGAGCCAGTTGCCGAAATCGGCGTTCGGGCCGTACACGTTATGCGGAATCAGCACGTCGTCGCCTGCTTTCACGATCCCGAAGTAGACGTTCATGATCGCCGCGAGACCCGATGGCTGCAGCAGCGCGTGCGTGCCGCCCTCGATCTCGGCGAGCCGCTGCGCGAGCGCGAGCGACGTCGGCGTTGCGTGCAGCCCGTAGCGCCACTGGTTGTCGTCGTGCCAGACCAGCGCGCGCATCGTCGCGAGATCGGGGAACACGACCGTCGACGCGCGCGCGACCGGCGGCACGAACGAACGGAAGCCTTCCGGAATGACGTCGTCGGGTTGAACGATGCGGGTTTGCAGCGCGCGCTTGGGAGTGGATGCAGTCATGACTGGGGGCCGGGCACGAGGCCGTTCGGTTGCGGAATATGTCGTTAGAGTAGCCAAAATCGGCGCGCTTGGCCCGGTACAATGCGCGCCGCGCGCACCGAGCCAGCACGCGCTCAGTCGTCGGTACGCAGGTTGACGACGCCGCCCACCGTCTCGATTTCGCGCACGCGGCCATCGCGCACCTGCAGCGCCGCGCGCTTGCCCGGCGCCAGGTGCAGCACGACCGGCTGCGGATCCGATTCGTCCGAATTCATCCGGTCGGCCTTCAGGTCGCCCGCCGCGTCGAAGCGGCCGATCCACACGCCGGTGATGTTCGTGCCGTCGTTCGACTCCTCGATCTCGAGCGTATCGCCGTCGCGGTCGCCCGCGAGCAGCACGACTTCGCCCGTGTCGGCGAACTGGTATTCGCCGTGCACGCCTTCCTCGTCCGTCTTCGGCCCGAGATGCACGACGATCGGCCGATCGCCGAGCGTGCCTTCGTAGCGCGGCAGGCGGGCAAACTCGGGATTCGGCTTCAGCGGCCGCGCCGGCGCCGGCTCATCCTGCTGCACGCCTGGTGCGACCGCCTGCGCGGCGACCACTGTCGGCATCGCGATGCCCGCCATCAGCGCACCGGCGACGACGAGCGCCCGGTGCCATTCCGAATATCGACCCACCTCGTGTTGCTCCTTGCTTCAGATTTGCCCGACCATCGCGGACCGTGCCGGGCCGGGGCCCGGTTCCTGCATGACCGCGCAAGCCTGCGCCGCGAATGCGCGGGCGGGCGCGTTCCGCGTCAGCCCTGCATCAGGCGTTCCACGGCATCGCGATGCGGAATCGGCGCGACCGCACCGTAACCGGTCGTCGACAGCGCCGCCGCCGCGTTCGCATAACGCGCGGCCGCGAACGGATCGTCGCCCGCGACGATCCGCGCGACGAACGCACCGCCGAAGCAGTCGCCCGCGCCGGTCGCGTCGACGGCCTCGACCGCGAAGCCCGGCACGACGCGCCGTTCGTGCGGCGTCGCGACATACGCGCCTTCCCTGCCGAGCTTCAGCGCGACGACCTGCGGCCCGTGTTCGAGCATCGCGTCGACGATCGCGTCGCGATCGTTCGCGCCCGTGAGCGCCGTGACGTCGTCCCAGCTCGGCAGGCAGATATCCGTCTGCCGCAGCGCCTCGCGCATTACCGCACGGGCACGCGGCAGCGGCCACAGCTTCAGGCGCAGGTTCGTGTCGAAGCTGACCTTCGCGCCGCTGCGACGCGCATGGTCGATCGCCGCGAATGCCGCGTCGCACGCGGCCGTGCTGATCGCCAGACTGATGCCCGACAGGTGCACGGCCTTCGCGGCCGCGAGCGCATCGAGCGGCAGGTCGGCCGTCGCGTAGCGGCTCGCCGCCGACCCCGCGCGCAGATAGTCGAACTGATGGCCGTCGGCGCCGTGCGTGACGAAATACACGCCGGTCGGCGCCGAGCGGTCGATCCGAACGTACGTCGTGTCGACCTGCTCCGACGCCCACATGTCGGCCAGCAGGCGGCCGAACGGATCGTCGCCGATCGCCGACACGAAGCCCGTCGATGCGCGCTGGCGCGCCGCCGCGATGCAGAAGTTCGACGTGTCGCCGCCGAAGCCCTGCAGGAATTCAGGACGCCCCGGCTGCGACTGGTTGAATTCGATCATCGCCTCGCCGAGCGCGAGGATCTCCGGGAATACCGCGGCCATCGCTTACACCTCGCCCCACAGATCGTGGCCGTCGGCGCCCGTGATCTTCACGGACACGAAATCGCCGACCTTGTAGCGCTTCGATGCCTTCGCCGCCGGCTCGACGTAGACGACGCCGTCGATCTCCGGCGCATCGGCCGCCGTACGGCCGATGCCGCCTTCCGCGCTCACTTCGTCGATCAGCACCTTGAGCGTCTTGCCGACCTTGCGCTGCATGCGGTTCGCCGATACTTCCTCGGCGACTTCCATGAAGCGCGCGCGACGCTCCTCGCGCACCTCGTCCGGCAGCGCGCCGTCCAGGTCGTTCGCGGTCGCGCCTTCGACCGGCGAATACGCGAAACAGCCGACGCGATCGAGTTCCGCTTCGCGGATGAAGTCGAGCAGCGTGTCGAACTGTTCTTCCGTCTCGCCGGGGAAGCCCGCGATGAACGTGCTGCGGATCGTCAGGTCCGGGCAGATCTCGCGCCATTTCTGCACGCGCTCGAGCACCTTCTCGGCGTTCGCCGGCCGCTTCATGCGCTTCAGCACTTCCGGATGCGCGTGCTGGAACGGCACGTCGAGATACGGCAGCACGTGGCCCTTGAACGGGCCTTCGGCCATCAGCGGGATCACTTCGTCGACGCTCGGATACGGATAC
The DNA here is from genome assembly GCF_001729305.1 of Burkholderia sp. A2. Classification (NCBI taxonomy): domain Bacteria; kingdom Pseudomonadati; phylum Pseudomonadota; class Betaproteobacteria; order Burkholderiales; family Burkholderiaceae; genus Burkholderia; species Burkholderia sp. A2. The sequence goes on from NZ_LZXX01000118.1 coordinate 95,651, forward strand.
ACGTAGTGCAGGCGCACCCACGCGCCGTACTGCGCGGCGAGTTCGCCGAGCGCGGCGACCAGGTCGGTCATGCGCGTCTTGATCGGCTTGCCGTTCCAGAAGCCCGTGCGGTACTTGACGTCGACGCCGTATGCGCTTGTGTCCTGCGAGATCACGAGCAGTTCCTTCACGCCCGACTTGAACAGGTTCTCGGCTTCCAGCATCACTTCGGCAACCGGGCGCGACACGAGGTCGCCGCGCATCGACGGGATGATGCAGAACGTGCAACGGTGGTTGCAGCCTTCGGAGATCTTCAGGTAGGCGTAGTGACGCGGCGTGAGCTTGATGCCCGCCGCCGGCACGAGGTCGACGAACGGGTCGTGCGGCTTCGGCAGGTGCGAATGCACGGCCTGCATCACTTCGCCCACCGCGTGCGGACCGGTGACGGCGAGCACCTTCGGGTGGACTTCCTCGATCAGGTTCGAGCCGCTCGCGCTCGACTTCGCGCCGAGGCAGCCGGTGACGATCACCTTGCCGTTCTCGGTCAGCGCTTCGCCGATCGCGTCGAGACTCTCCTGCACGGCTTCGTCGATGAAGCCGCAGGTGTTCACGACGACAAGGTCCGCGCCGTCGTAGCTGCCGGAGATTTCATAACCTTCGGCGCGCAGTTGCGTGATGATTTGTTCGGAATCGACGAGCGCTTTCGGGCACCCGAGGGATACGAACCCTACTTTGGGGGATTGGGACATCTGGAATGGGGGGCGTGGCAGCAAAAGCGTGAGTTTACAGCGATTTAGGGTCCAGCGACCCAAAATGAATGACGGCCGCGCCGCTATGCGAAAATCGAAGCCATCGCTCTCTTCCATCCACTCAACGGGGCTCGCATGACCACCCACATCACGATCGAATTCACCGAACACGCCGCAGAAGCCATCGGCGAACAGACCAGCACCAGCTTCTCCTACGACCAGGGTGCCCACGTGCCGCAGCCCGGCGACTTCGTGGAGCTCGAAAATTCCCGGCAGACGTTTCTCGTGATCGGCCGCGTGTTCTCGCTCAAGGCCAACTACAGTGCGGTCAAGCTCGTTCTCGATCTGCCGCCGCCGGATGGCGAAAACGGATTCGATCCGGAGTGATGCCCCCAATTCCGTGACGAAGTCGCAAAAAGTCCACCGAAGCAGACCCGTACTCGATCCGATGCTCACTTCGGATACGTCGCTGCCGTCAGGCACCGGTTGAACCAGACCGCATCATCGCCATCGCCAATCAGCCACAGCGCCGCATCGAGTTGCGGCCGGCCGGTTGTCGGCGCAGGCGCGTGACTATCGCTATCGACTGTCCACTCGCGCACGCAGCCTGCATACCATCGTTATCGCAGGCCTGCGCCAGCGCCTCGCAGAACGCCGCCGGGCGAAGCATCCCACCATCGACCGCACTCACCGCGGCACTGACAAGCCGCACCGGCGGCCCAATCCTCGCTCTGGCTACAGACACGTGCACGATGCTGCACGTGTATCGCATCGAAACACGCATACGAAACGTATGCGCCCCGCGCATCGCCCGTGAATATGCCCCTTTTACAGCATCGACTGCCCGCCTCAATACCGAAGGCCATTACTCGAAAAATCCGGCCAAGCAAATAAAAATAGAGAAGTAAATAAAAACAACCACAACCCACGACACAACAAAAATTATCAACCAAAAATAGTCGATTGATTTATTTTACTTCAACCGCCCACCAACTCCATCCCTACCCAACCGCACAACATAATTCACCCGAATAATTCAAAACACTCAACAATCCAAAAAAACCATTTCCAATTCCGCCACCCCCATTCAACACCCGATTAATCTCCGATACATTTCACATCGATCAGACATCGGCACCTATTCGGCCAGCCAATACTGAACCGTGCATGACCCGCATCACAACCCCAGCAATCCACTCATTCACCAAGGAAAGACCATGAGAAAACTCGCGGCCACCCTCGTTTGCGCCATGACGCTTGCTGCATCCTCGTATGCATTTGCGGAATCGCTTTGCAAGGCAGGCAAGATCGACAAGATCGAAACCGATACGAGCGGCAATCTCCTCGTGTCCATCAACGATGGCATTTACTCGTTCAGCGCCAAGGAAGTTTTTCCGATCATCTACTCGGCATTTTCCGAAAACAGAAATCTCTTTATTTACGGAAATAACTGCTCGAACGGATCGGCGGCAAGCCGCTTCGCGGTTCGATAAGCCGGCCGAAAATCCGGCCATCGGCATCTTTTACAATCAGCGCTTTATCTGATATTCGGCCGACCGGACTTTGCCGGTCGGCCTTGTGCGTTTTAATTCGCACTGAGGCGCTACAGCACGACGACGCCCATGCCCTCGCGGGCAATGCCATCGTGCGGATGATCGCTCCGCGACGCGGCCCGGTGCCGTCCCGTACGGGCCGTCCCGCGCGATGCCGGCGTGACCCGTTGCGTGTCCACGCCGGCTCACCGCTTACTTCTTTTCGGGCTCCGACGCGCCCGGCTGCTTGAACGGGAACGTGCTGAACATCGACTTCGCCTGGTTCTGCATCTGCTCCTGCATCTGCACGAACATGTTCTTCGACTGCTCGATGTAGCTCGTCATCATCCCTTGCATCATCGGCGCCTGCATGTTCATGAACTGCGACCAGACTTCCGGATTCATCGCGTTACCTTCGTAGAGGTTCTTCGATTGATCCGCGAGCTTGTTCTGGATGTCGATGAATGCCTGGATGTTCTTTTCCAGGTACGTGCCCATCATGCCCTGCATCGCATGACCGTAGAAACGGATGATCTGCGACAGCATCGACGACGAGAACATCGGCACGCCACCGCTTTCCTCTTCGAGGATGATCTGCAAGAGGATGCTGCGCGTCAGGTCTTCATTGGATTTCGCATCGACGACCTTGAAATCCTCCTGCTCCAGCACGAGCTGCTTCACGTCGGTCAGCGTAATGTACGTGCTTGTCTCGGTATCGTAGAGCCGGCGGTTCGGGTACTTCTTGATGAGCCGTTCGGCCGTCTTCTTTGTAGTAGTCATGTAACGCCTTTGAGTGCAGCGTAGCGCAAGTGACGAATCCCCGCCGCCCGAATCCGGGAGGCGGGGGCCTTCGGAAAACGCCCGGCTGCGCGGCCAGCCAGCCGGCGCAGCCTGGACGTCAGCCCATGTGCAGGCCGCCGTTCAGCGAGAAGTCGGCGCCCGTCGCGAAGCCGGAATCGTTCGACGCGAGCCACGCGACGATCGAACCGATTTCCTCCGGCCCGCCGAGACGCCGCACCGGGATCGTCGCGACGATCTTCTCGAGCACGTCCGGACGGATCGCCTTCACCATGTCGGTGCCGATGTAGCCCGGCGACACGGTGTTGACCGTCACGCCCTTCGTCGCGACTTCCTGCGCGAGCGACATCGTGAAGCCGTGAATGCCGGCCTTCGCGGTCGAGTAGTTGGTCTGGCCGAATTGCCCCTTCTGGCCGTTCACCGACGAAATGTTGATGATGCGGCCCCAGCCACGTTCGACCATCCCGTCGATCACCTGCTTCGTCACGTTGAACAGGCTCGTCAGGTTGGTGTCGATCACGGCCGTCCAGTCTTCATGCGTCATCTTGCGGAACACGACGTCGCGCGTGATGCCCGCGTTGTTGACCAGCACGTCGATCTCGCCGACTTCGGCCTTGACCTTGTCGAACGCTTCCTTGGTCGAGTCCCAGTCGCCGACGTTGCCTTCCGATGCGATGAAGTCGTACCCGAGCGCCTTCTGGTCCTCGAGCCATTTCACCCGGCGCGGCGAGTTCGGGCCACAACCTGCAACCACCTTGAAGCCGTCTTTCGACAGGCGCTGGCAGATGCTGGTGCCGATGCCGCCCATCCCGCCCGTTACGTACGCAATTCGCTGAGACATAAATCTCACTCCATTTTTTGGTTTCGAGAGCTGCCTGAAGCCCCCTCTGACTTCACGTGACGCCGGCCGAAGCCGCAATCGGCCGGCGCACGGATTCGGTTCGCCAGTGGCGAACGGCCGGTTACAGACGGCCGGTCACGGACGCTCGACCGCGAGCGCGACGCCCATCCCGCCGCCGATGCACAGCGACGCCAGCCCGCGCTTCGCGTCGCGCTTGACCATCTCGTGCAGCAGCGTCACCAGGATCCGGCAGCCCGACGCGCCGATCGGGTGGCCGATCGCGATCGCCCCGCCGTTCACGTTCACCTTCGACGTGTCCCAGCCCATCTGCTTGTGCACCGCCAGCGCCTGCGCCGCGAACGCTTCGTTGATCTCCATCAGGTCCAGGTCGCCCGGCGTCCAGCCCGCGCGCTCCAGCGCACGGCGCGACGCCGGCACCGGGCCCATGCCCATCACGCTCGGATCCACGCCCGCGTTCGCATACGCCTTGATCCGCGCCAGCGGCGTCAAACCCAGCGCCGCCGCCTTCTGCGCCGACATCACCAGCACCGCCGCCGCGCCGTCGTTCAACCCCGACGCGTTCGCCGCCGTCACCGAGCCGTCCTTCGCGAACGCCGGCTTCAGCCCGGCCAGCGACTCCGCCGTCACGCCGTGACGTACGAACTCGTCGGTCGCGAACTGCAGCGGCTCGCCCTTGCGTTGCGGGATCGACACCGGCACGATCTCGTCGTCGAAACGCCCGGCCTTCTGCGCGGCTTCCGCCTTGTTCTGCGACAGCGCCGCGAACGCGTCCTGCTCTTCGCGCGTGATCCCGTATTCCTTCGCGACGTTCTCCGCCGTGATGCCCATGTGGTACTGGTTGTACACGTCCCACAGCCCGTCGACGATCATCGTGTCGACCAGCTTCGCGTCGCCCATCCGGAACCCGTCGCGCGAGCCCGGCAGCACGTGCGGCGCCGCGCTCATGTTCTCCTGGCCGCCCGCGATCACGATCTCCGCGTCGCCCGCGACGATCGCGTTCGCCGCCAGCATCACGGCCTTCAGGCCCGAGCCGCACACCTTGTTGATCGTCATGCCCGGCACCGCGCTCGGCAGCCCCGCCTTGATCAGCGACTGCCGCGCCGGGTTCTGCCCGGAGCCGGCCGTCAGCACCTGGCCCATGATCACTTCGCTGACCTGGTCGGGCTTCACGCCCGCACGCTCCAGCACCGCGCGGATCACCGTCGCGCCCAGTTCCGGCGCCGCAATCTTCGCGAGCGAGCCGCCGAATTTGCCGACCGCGGTCCGCGCGGCCGATACGATCACTACATCCGTCATTTCCCTTTCCTCCAGACCCGCACGACACGGCGCATCGTTACCGGCCCTGTTAAAAAAACTGCGGTGCGCCGGACAGCGTGCGCCGCTGCCCGGTTTTCGTCAATCGCGCTGCAATACGTAGCGCCCCGGCGCCGGCTCGATCACCGGGAATTGCGCGGAACCCGGCTGGGCAGGCGGCGCGACCTTGCGGCCGCCGTACGCGTCGAGCCACTCGACCCACGTCGTCCACCAGCTTCCCGGCTGCTCGGTCGCTGCGGCGAACCAGTCGTCCGCGGATTCGGGCAGGTCGTCGTTGACCCAGTAGCTGCGCTTCTTCTTCGCCGGCGGATTGATCACGCCCGCGATGTGCCCCGATGCGCCGAGCACGAACTTCAGCGGGCCCGACAGGATCGACGTCGACGCGTAGGCCGTCTGCCACGGCACGATGTGATCCTCGCGCGAACCGTAGATGAAGGTCGGCACGTCGATCAGCGACAGGTCGACCGATTCGCCGCACACGGTCAGCGCACCCGGTTCGCGCAGCTTGTTTTCGAGATAGGTATGGCGCAGGTACCACGCGTACATCGGGCCCGGCAGGCTCGTCGAATCGCTGTTCCAGTACAGCAGGTCGAACGGCGCGGGCGTGCGGCCCTTCAGGTAGTTGTCGACGACGTAGTTCCACACGAGATCGTTCGGCCGCAGGAACGAGAACGTGTTCGCGAACTCGACGCCGCGCATCAGTCCCGGTTGCGCCCCGTTCTTGCCGCCGATGGTCTGCTCGCGCATCTGCACGTGCGCCTCGTCGACGAACACGTCGAGGATGCCCGTATCGGTGAAATCAAGCATCGCAGTGAGCAGCGTCATCGACGCGGCCGGATGTTCGCCGCGCGCGGCGAGCACCGCGAGCGCGGTCGCGAGCATCGTGCCGCCGACGCAGAAGCCGAGCGTGTTGATCTGCTCGCGGCCGCTGACCTGCTGCACCGCGTCGATCGCCGCGAGCAGCCCTTCGTTCATGTAGTCGTCCCACGTCTTGTGCGCAACCGATGCGTCCGCGTTACGCCACGACACGAGGAACACCTGATGGCCGCTCGACAGCGCGTGCGCGACGAGCGAATTCTCGGGTTGCAGGTCGAGGATGTAGAACTTGTTGATGCACGGCGGGACGATCAGCAGCGGCCGCTCGAACACCTTGTCCGTCTTCGGCGTGTACTGGATCAGCTGGATCAGGTCGTTCTCGTACACGACCGCGCCTTCGGTACACCCGAGGTTCTTGCCGACCACGAACTGTGATTCGTCGGTCTGCGAAATCTTGCCGCGCTGCAGGTCGCCGAGCAGGTTCATCATCCCTTGCCGCAGGCTTTCGCCGTGCGTCTCGAGGATCGATTTCTGTGCATCGGGATTGAGTGCGAGGAAGTTGCTCGGCGCGGCGGCGGCCGTCCATTGCTGAACCGTGAAACGGATGCGCTCGCGCGTCTTCGGATCGGTCTGCAGCGCGTCGGCCAGCTCCTGCAGATAACGTGCGTTGAGCAGATACCAGGCGGCCGCGAACGCGTGCGCGGGCGATGCCTTCCACGCGTCGCCGCTGAAGCGGCGGTCTTTCAATTCCGGCGACTCGAGCTTCGCGGCGGCCGCCTGCTGCATCAGCGCCATGCAGTCGCGCGCGTAATCGGCCTGCAATGCCTGGAGCCGTTCGGGCGGAATCGCGGCCACCGGCAGCTTCAGCCCCGCGAACGGCGACGCCATCGCGCCGAAGTCGGGCATCGACGGCATCTGGAACGGAAACGACGTCGGAAACTGGAATGTCGCGAACGGATTGACGGAGGCCGACACCGTCGCGGCACGCGCCGGATCGGCAAAACCGCGCCATGCGTTCAACCACGACTCGAACATCTGCTGCATCGGCTGGGCTGCCGGATCGAAACCGGCGCTGCCCGCGGAAGTGCCCGCATGCGCGGACGTCGACGAATTTTTCGATGCTGTCATTACCTGCCTTACCGGTGATTCGTGAGCGTCAATCGTGAAATCCTGCTCGCGCGCGGCGTGCCGGCTGCGAGCCGGGCCGTCATGCTCTGGAGAGGCGTCTCCAGATTCTGCCGCAGTGCGGTATTTTTATCATTATCGTTTTCCCCCATGTGAAGCGCACGATCAAACCACTGAACATTTCAGCACGGAGATAATCCGCGCACGACAGACGGGACAAGGCTTCCGGCGAAACATAAAACATTTTTTCCGGCTTGACCCCGGGATTTTTCATTCAGTCGCGCATGCAACGCCGCATTGTCGCCTCAATATCGAGATAACCCGATTTCGCGGCGCAACAAAACCACGCGCGCACCGTCAATCGGCCAGCCAGATTGCCGCAGCCATGCGGCCCGTCACGCGGTCGCGCCGGTACGAATAGAAGCGCGCGCGTTCGGCGACCGTGCACGCCGTCCGGCCGCTCACATGCGCCACGCCCGCACGCGCGAGTCGCAGGCGCGCGAGCGCATGGAGATCGGCGAGGAACTTGCCGGGCGCGCCGTCGATCGCGACGAACGCATGACGGGTTTCATCATGCTCCGACTGCGGGGCCGTGTCGAGAAACGCATCGCGCACGTCGGCGCCCACCTCGAACGCCTGCGGGCCGATCGCCGGCCCGAGGTAGGCATGCAGCGCGTCCGTCGTGCCGCCCGCGAGCGCCGCGACGCGCGCGGCCGTCTGCTCGACGATGCCGGCCGCGAGCCCGCGCCAGCCTGCATGCGCGGCGCCGACCGCACGGCCCTGCGCATCGCACAGCAGCACGGGCAGGCAATCGGCGACCATCACCACGCAGACGGCGCCTGGCCGGTTCGTGACGCTCGCGTCGGCCCGCACCGGCGCCGTGGCAGCGGGCGCCGCGGCGATCACCTCGTCCGCCAGCACGATCCGCGCGCCATGAACCTGCTCGAGCCACGCGGCGCCCGACTGGCCCGCGAGGGCGAGCACGCGCGCGCGATTGACGGCGACATGGTCGGGATCGTCACCGGTATGCAGGCCGAGATTCATCCCGCCCGGCAGCGCGGCACCGTCCCGCCAACGCCCGTACGGGCCTTCGCTCACACCGCCGTCGCGTGTCGTGATCAGCGCGCGCACGCGTGGCGACACCTGCCAGTCGGGCTGCACGCAGTCCTGCCACGTCAACGGCGCCAGCTTCGTCATCGGCACTCACTCCTCCTCATCGTCCAGGTACGGCTCGTCGTCGTGATACTCGCCGCCGAAATCGTCATCGTCGTAGACACCGTCGTCGTCGTCGAATTCCTCGTCACCCTGCCCGAAGCCAAGCGCCGCGACCAATGCGTTCATGTCGTCCGGCAGCGGGCAGCGCCACTGCATCGCCTTGCCCGTGACCGGATGCACGAGGCCGAGCCGCCACGCATGCAGCGCCTGTCGCGCGAACCCGTCCGGCAGCGGCGCGACCGAGCGCTTGCCGCGCGCACGTCCGTAGACGGGATCGCCGAGCAGCGGGTGCCCCGCGTGCGCGCAATGCACGCGAATCTGGTGCGTGCGACCGGTCTCGAGATCGCACTGAATCGCCGAAACCGGCTGACGTTGCCACAAGCATGTGTCAACCGTGCGGAAATGCGTGCGCGCGGGCTTGCCCGACGCGCCGGTGACGACCGCCATGCGCGTGCGCTCGCGCGGGTCGCGGCCGATCGGCGCGTCGATCGTGCCCTCCTCGGGCATCGTGCCCCACACCAGCGCGAAATAACGGCGCTTCACCGTGCGGGCCTGCAACTGGCGCACGAGGTCCGTCTGCGCGGCCAGCGTGCGTGCCACGACCATCAGGCCGGAGGTTTCCTTGTCGAGCCGGTGGACGATTCCCGCGCGCGGCAGGCCGGCCGCCGCGTCGCCGTAGCGATGCAGCAGACCGTTGAGGATCGTGCCGCTCCAGTTGCCGGCGGCCGGATGGACGACGAGGCCGGCTGGCTTGTTGATGACGACGAGCGCGTCGTCCTCGTAGATCACGTCGAGCGGCACGGGCTCCGGCGTGAACGCGAGCTGCTCGGGCAGCAGATCGGGTACGAGCTCGATCTTCGCGCCGAGCGGTACCGGCTGGCGGATCTTCGCCGGCGCGCCGTCGACGAGCACGCGCTGCGCCTCGATCCAGCTCTGCAGGCGGCTGCGCGAGAATTCGGGGAACAGTTGGGCGAGCGCCTTGTCGAGGCGTTCTCCCGCGAGCGACAGCGGCACTTCGACGACGCGCGGCGCATCGTCGGCCGCCGCGGACGGCACCACGGGCGGCTGCAACGCGTCGCCGGCCAGATCGTCATCGAGGGAATCCCCCGACGCAGCGTCGGCGGGCCGATCGCTTGGGCTATAATCTTCGCGATTTGGTGTGCCCGGCTGGGCATTCTGCGAACTTGAACGGGTCATTTAGACTGGGTCACCGAGACTTGAAGCTAGGACATGCGAGCATGATGAATTCGACCAAACGCACGGCCAGAACCGTCGCCGCCCGGGCTGCGGCGGTAGCGGCCGCGGCCCTCATCGCCGGCTGCCACGGCTTGCCGCAGAAGCAGGACGAGACGGCTACCTGGTCGAACAACAAATTATACTCAGAGGCCCAGGACGCACTGTCCGGCGGCGACTGGGGCAAGTGCGCGAAATATTTCGAATCGCTGCAAGGCCGCGATCCGTTCGGCCATTTCGCGCAGCAGGCACAGATCAACGTTGCATACTGCAACTGGAAGGACAACGAAGCGGCAGCCGCCGACCAGGCCGTCGATCGCTTCATCCAGCTCCACCCCGATCATCCGGACATCCCGTACGCGTACTACCTGAAGGGGATGATCCACTTCAACGACGATCTCGGCCTGTTCGGGCGCTTTTCCGGCCAGGACATGAGCGAGCGCGATCCGCAGGCGCTGCGCGAATCGTACGATGCGTTCAAGGTCGTCGTCGACCGCTTCCCGAAGAGCAAGTACGCGCCCGACGCGGCTGCACGGATGCGCTACATCGTCAACGCGCTCGCATCGCACGAAGTGCACGCGGCCGACTACTACTACCGTCGTGGCGCGTATGTCGCGGCCATCAACCGCGCGCAACTCGCGATCAAGGACTACAAGGGCGCGCCGGCGATCGAGGATGCGCTGCACATCATGATCCTGTCGTACGGCAAGCTGAATCAGCCGGAACTCGCCGAGGACACCAAGCGCGTGCTCGCCGGCACGTTCCCTGACAGCCCGTACGTGACCGGCCATTCTCGCCCCGGTACGAAGAAGTCGTGGTGGCAGTTCTGAAGCACGGCGCGATGTAACACCCGTTGCGCACGCAAAAAACCCGGCCATCGAGCCGGGTTTTTTTATGGGCGCCGCATTCGGGCGGCGCCGCGGCGTTCACACGACACGCGCCGCGCGTGCGGTCACGCGCGCTTGTCCGCGCGCTGCTCGTCGAAGAAATCCTGCACGACCGCGATCTCGCGCGTGCGCTTGAACGGCGGCAGGCTTTGCCAGATCCGGCGCCCGTAAGGCTTGTCGACGAGCCGCGTGTCGCAGATCATCAGCACGCCGCGATCCGTCTCCGCACGAATCAACCGGCCCGCGCCCTGCTTCAGCGTGATCACGGCCTGCGGCAACTGGTGCACGGCGAACGGGCTCAGCCCCTTCTTCGTCAACGCGTCGAGCCGCGCGGCCAGCACCGGATCGTCCGGCGGCGCGAACGGCAGCTTGTCGATCACGACCAGCGACAACGCATCGCCGCGCACGTCGACGCCTTCCCAGAAACTCTGGCTGCCGACCAGGATCGCATTGCCGTACGCGCGGAAGCGGTCGAGCAGCTCGGTGCGGCTTGCGTCGCCCTGCACGAGCAGCGGCGTGTTCCAGCCGCGCGATTCGATCACGTCGCGCAGTTTCGACGCGATCCGGTCGACCGCGCGCAGCGTCGTGCACAGCATGAACACGCCGCCGCCGGATGCCTCGATCGCGGGCAGCGCGGCATCGAAGACGGCATCGGTAAACGCCGGCGACGACGGCTGCGGCAGATTGCGCGGCACGTACAGCAGCCCCTGCGACTGGTAATCGAACGGGCTGGCGAGTGTCATCGAACGACGCGAGCTGAGGCCCATCTGCGCCGCGTAGTGCGTGAAATCGCCGCGCACCGACAACGTGGCCGACGTAAACACCCATGCGCGCGGCACGCCCGCACGCTGCTTCGCGAAAATCGGCGCGACCGACAGCGGCGTTTCGTGCAGCTGTACGGTATGCGCGAACACCTCGACCCAGCGCACCTTCTCGTTCGGATCGCCGTCGGATGCCGAGTTGCCGCCGGCCGCTGCCGCGTCGGCCTGCGCGGCTGCTTCCGCCGCGCCGGGCGCGACCCAGCCGGCCAGCAGGTCCTGCAGCTCGCGGGCGCGCCGCAGGCACGCACCGAGCGATTCCGCGCGCTCGGCCTGGCCCGCGAGCGCCGATGCGAGCGCGTCGAGCGCAACGTCGAGCGCGTCGAGCGCACCGAACATCGGATGATCGTCGCCGAGCTGCGCGAGCGACATGCGCACGATCTGGTCGTTCGCGAACGCGAGGCGCAAGTCGCGCGCCGCGCGCTCGAGATCGCCGCCGAGCTTCACCCACTCGACCGCGTCGCGCGCATGGCTCAAGCCTTCGGCCACCGTGTCGCGCGCGAGCTCGAGGATCTGCGTCGTCGACAGCGTCTCGCCGAAGAACAGCGTCGCCGTCTCCGGCAACTGGTGCGCTTCGTCGAAGATGATCGTGTTCGCGTTCGGCAGCAGTTCGGCCATCCCCGTGTCGCGCAGCATGATGTCCGCGAAGAACAGGTGATGGTTGACGACGACGACGTCGGCCTGCTGGGCCTCGCGCCGTGCCTGCATCACGAAGCATTCCTTGTAATGCGGGCATTCCTGGCCGAGGCAGTTGTCGCGCGTCGACGTGACCATCGACCATACGGGCGCGTTTTCAGGCACGCTTGCGAGTTCGGCCTTGTCGCCGCTCTTCGTGATTTTCGCGAAGCGGACGATTTCCTGCAGATACGCGGTATCTTGCCGCGACGGCAGCCGGCCGTTGTCGGCCGTGCGCTGCAGGTAGTAGTGGCACAGGTAGTTCGCGCGGCCCTTGAGCATCGCGACCGTCACCGGCACCGCGAGCGCGTTGCGCACGGTCGGGATGTCGCGCTGGAACAGCTGGTCCTGCAGATGCTTCGTGCCGGTCGACACGATCACCTTGCCGCCCCACAGCATCGCGGGCACCAGATACGCGTAGGTCTTGCCGGTACCCGTGCCGGCCTCGACGATCAGCGTGTTGTCGCCTGCGTCGCCGTCGGACTCGGCTACCGCGGCATCCTCCGCGGCCGGCCCGCCCGGCTTGTCGGCGTCGCCCAGGCGGCGCGCCGGCCGCTTGCGGGTTTCGAAGATCTCGGGCTCGGGCATCCGGCGCGCCGACGCTTCCATCGCGGACGCGACCGCGCGCGCCATCTCGATCTGCGACGTACGCGGCCGATAGCCGTCGAGCGCGCGCGCCAGCAACCCGCCTTCGCCGAAGATGGTGTCGAGTTCGTCGACACGCTTGCGGCTCAGCTCGAAGGTGCCTTCGGGCGCACGAGCGCGCCCGGCGGACGTCGTGTCACGCCGGGCATCGGGGGTGGCTTCAAGCGGTGAATTCAAGGCAAGCGTTCCTGTGTCCAGCGCCCGGGCGGCGCCGGCGCTTGCCAGGCCGCGCTCAGGCGCGCTTATCCGGTTCGAGCTGCGATTGCAGCAAAATGATTTTGTCCTTGGCCGCCAGCTTTTCCTTCTTCAGCCGGTGCAGCGTGATGTCGTCGATGTCGGAGTGCCCTTCCTTCAGCTCGATCTCCCGAGCGAGCTGCTGGTGCTGCTCCTGCAATGCAGCCAAACGGTTGTGCAATTCCTGCTGCTGTTCCGTGTGACGGTTTTGCATACTTGCCTCCTCATCGAAGCAGCGCGACGGCCGGCGTGCCGACGCGCCCGAGACTGATCCCGATCAATTCAACACGTTACTGCCCCTGCTGTTGCTGCTGCTTGGCCTTCTGGGCCGCTTCCTGCTGACGCCGCTCGACATCGGCCTTGTGCTGCGCGGCTTCCTTCTGCTTCTGCTCGTAGCGCGTGGCGTTGTCCGCCCGCTCCTGCGCCTTCTGCGCCGCCTGCTGGTGCGCCTGGTCGAGCTTGCGCTGGAAATCCGCCTGCTTCTGGTCGTATGCCTGCTTGCTCGCCGCGCGTTGCGGCCCTTCCGCGCCGCGCTGCGCCTGCTTCAGTGCATTCTGCTCCTGCTTGTCGCGGAATGCAGCCGCGTTGGCCGCGTCGTTCGCCGCCCGCTGCGGCGCTTCCGCCGCGTTCTGGGCCTGCTTCAGCGCCTGCTGCTGGTCGCGCTGCTGCGCCCGCACCGCGCGCTGCTCGTCGTTGAGCGCGAGCTGCTCCTGGCGGATACTCGCCCGCTCCTCGCGCATCTGGTCGCGCGCCTTGCCGAGACAGTGGTTGACGAAGAATTTGCTGTAGCAATCGTGCTCCGCCACCGCATAACGATAATCGTTTTCCGCGGAGCGTTGATTGAGCACTTTTTGACGGGCGTCGAAATCCGGGGCGGCGGAAGCGGCAACGGGCACGGACGCGGCGGCGTCCGAGGCCTGCGCGAATGCGCCGGAAGGCCCGGCAGACAAAGCCGCGGCGAGCGCTGCGCCGAGCGCGACGAGAGAAATACGGGAAGTTGGCAACGTCGTAGGAAAGCTGCGGGACATGTGTCAAATTCTATCACCCCCGGCTGGACGCTCCGCCATTTATGGCAAAATGCCCCGCTTCATTCACCCGCGGCCTCTGGCCCGCCAGGCCCGCCGGGCAGCCCGCCGCTTCGGGCCTGCCGGCCCGCGCCGCGATTTCAGCAGGCAGACAGACCATCCACGACATGACGGAAACCGTAGCACTCAAGATCGTACAGCGCATCGCCACCGAACTGTCCGTCCAGCCGCGCCAGGTCGCGGCGGCCGTGCAACTCCTCGACGAAGGCTCGACCGTTCCGTTCATTGCCCGGTACCGCAAGGAAGTGACCGGCAACCTGGACGACACGCAGCTGCGCCAGCTCGAGGAACGCCTCCTGTACCTGCGCGAGCTCGAGGATCGCCGCGCCGCGATCCTGTCGAGCATCGACGAACAGGGCAAGCTGACCGACGAACTGCGTGCCGCGATCGACGCGGCCGACAGCAAGCAGGTGCTCGAGGACCTTTATCTGCCGTACAAGCCGAAGCGCCGCACCCGTGCGCAGATCGCCCGCGAGGCCGGCCTCGAGCCGCTCGCGCAGGCGCTGCTCGCGAACCCGCTGCTCGACCCGCAGGCCGAGGCGGCCGCGTATGTCGACGCCGACAAGGGCGTCGCCGACGTAAAAGCGGCGCTCGACGGCGCGCGCGACATCCTGTCCGAGCAGTTCGGCGAGACGGCGGAGCTGCTCGGCAAGCTGCGCGACTACCTGCACAACCAGGGCGTCGTGTCGTCGGCCGTCGTCGAGGGCAAGGAAAACGAGGAAGGCGAGAAATTCCGCGACTATTACGACTACGCGGAAACGATCAAGACCGTGCCGTCGCACCGCGCGCTCGCGCTGTTCCGCGGCCGCAACGCGGGCGTGCTGACGATCAAGCTCGGCCTCGGCGAAGAGCTCGACGCGCAGGTGCCGCATCCCGGCGAGGCGATGATCGCGCGCCATTTCGGCATCGCGAACCAGAACCGTCCGGCCGACAAATGGCTGTCCGACGTCTGCCGCTGGTGCTGGCGCGTGAAGGTGCAGCCGCATATCGAAAACGAACTGCTCACGCAGTTGCGCGAGACGGCCGAAACCGAGGCGATCCGCGTGTTTGCGCGCAACCTGAACGACCTGCTGCTGGCCGCGCCTGCCGGCCCGAAGGCCGTGATCGGCCTCGATCCGGGCCTGCGCACGGGCGTGAAGGTCGCGGTCGTCGACCGCACCGGCAAGGTGCTCGCGACCGACACGATCTACCCGCACGAGCCGCGCCGCGACTGGGACGGCTCGATCGCGAAACTCGCGCGCATCGCCGCGCAGACGCAGGCCGAGCTGATCAGCATCGGCAACGGCACCGCGTCGCGCGAAACCGACAAGCTCGCGAGCGAACTGATCGCGAAACACCCTGAGCTGCGCCTGCAGAAGATCGTCGTGTCGGAGGCCGGCGCGTCGGTCTACTCGGCATCCGAGCTCGCCGCGAAGGAATTCCCGGACCTCGACGTGTCGCTGCGCGGCGCCGTGTCGATCGCCCGCCGCCTGCAGGACCCGCTCGCGGAGCTCGTGAAGATCGAGCCGAAGGCGATCGGCGTCGGCCAGTACCAGCACGACGTGAACCAGCGCGAACTCGCCCGCTCGCTCGACGCGGTCGTGGAGGATTGCGTGAACGCGGTCGGCGTCGACGCGAACACGGCGTCGGCCCCGCTGCTCGCCCGCGTGTCGGGCCTGAACGCGACGCTCGCGCGCAACATCGTCGACTATCGCGATGCGAACGGCCCGTTCCCGTCGCGCGAGCACCTGCGCAAGGTGCCGCGCCTCGGCGACAAAACCTTCGAACAGGCCGCCGGCTTCCTGCGCATCAACGGCGGCGAGAATCCGCTCGACCGCTCGTCGGTGCACCCGGAAGCGTATCCGGTCGTCGAACGGATGCTCGCGAAGATCAACAAGCGCATCGACGACGTGCTCGGCAATCGCGAAGCGCTGTCGGGCCTGTCGCCGACGGAATTTGTCGACGAACGTTTCGGCCTGCCGACCGTGCGCGACATCCTGGCCGAACTGGAGAAGCCGGGCCGCGATCCGCGTCCGGAATTCAAGACGGCCACGTTCCGCGAAGGCGTCGAAAAGGTGTCGGATCTCGTGCCGGGCATGACGCTCGAAGGCGTCGTGACGAACGTCGCCGCGTTCGGCGCGTTCGTGGATATCGGCGTGCACCAGGACGGTCTCGTCCACGTGTCCGCGATGTCGACGAAGTTCATCAAGGACCCGCACGAAGTCGTGAAGGCCGGCCAGGTCGTCAAGGTGAAGGTGATCGACGTCGACGTAAAGCGCCAGCGCATTGCGCTGACGATGCGCCTCGACGACGACGCGGCCGCGCCCGGCACGGCGTCGCGCGGCGGCCAGGATCGCGGCAACGCGGGCCGCGGCGCCGCCCGCCCGCAGCGTTCGCGCGAGCCGGAACCGGCCGGCGCGATGGCCGCCGCATTCGCGAAGCTGAAGCGCTGAGCACGCGAAGGCATCGACCACAAAAAACCCGCCGAAAGGCGGGTTTTTTATTGCTTCGGCGACACGCGCGACTTGCTCGGCATGGGCCGCGCCCGCGGTCCCCTCGCGCCCGTCAGATCTCGATCTTGGTGCCGAGCTCGACGACGCGGTTCGCCGGAATCGAGAAGAAGTCGGTCGGCTTCGCCGCGTTCTGATGCATCCACGCGAACACGCGTTCGCGCCAGATCGACATGCCGGGCAGATGCGTCGGCACCACCGTTTCGCGCGCGAGGAAGAACGACGTGTCCATCAGTTCGAACGTCATGTCGTGCGTGCGGCCGAATTCCTCGAGCACGGCCTTCACGTCCGGCGTCTCGTTGAAGCCGTACTCGGCCTTGACGATGTACAGCCCGCCGCTCGCATCGCGCGAGCTCAGGCGCTTGTCGTCGCGCACGTACGGAATGTCGCGCGTAACGAACGTCAGGAAAATGGTCCGCTCGTGCAGCACCTTGTTGTGCTTCAGGTTGTGCAGCAGGCTGACGGGCACGAGCTTGTCGTTGCCGGTCAGGTAGATCGCGGTGCCCGACACGCGGTGCGGCGGATGCGCGAGCAGCCCCTGCAGGAACGGCTCGAGCGGGATACCGTCGGCCGCCGTGCGTTCCTTGACGATGTGACGCCCCTTGTACCAGGTCATCAGCAGGAAGAACAGCAGCGCGCCGATGCCGAGCGGCAACCAGCCGCCCTGCGCGACCTTCAGCAGGTTCGCGCCGAAAAAGCCGAGGTCGATCGCGAGGAACACCGTGATGATCGCACCGACCAGCAGCCGGTTCCAGTTCCATACCTTGACCATCACGACGCATGCGAGCACGGTCGTGATCACCATCGTCGCCGTCACCGCGATGCCGTACGCGGCCGCGAGGTTATCCGAGCTCTTGAAGCCGATGACGATACAAAGGATCACGGCCAGCAGCAGCCAGTTCACGACCGGCACGTAGATCTGGCCGATCGCAAGCTCCGACGTATGCAGCACCTTCATGCGCGGTACGTAGCCGAGCTGGATCGCCTGCGACGTCAGCGAATACGCGCCCGAGATCACGGCCTGCGACGCGATCACGGTCGCGACCGTCGACAGCACGACGAGCGGCAGCAGCCCCCATTCGGGCGACAGCAGGAAGAACGGGTTTTCGATCGCTTTCGGATTCTGGATCAGCAGCGCGCCCTGGCCGAAGTAGTTCAGCACAAGCGACGGCATCACGAGCCCGTATGCGGCGTACCGGATCGGCTTTGCACCGAAGTGGCCCATGTCCGCGTAGAGCGCTTCCGCGCCGGTCAGCACCAGCACGACCGAGCCGAGCACGACGTAGGCCTGCAGCAGGTGGTCGGCCATGAACGACGCCGCGTAATACGGATTGATTGCCGCGATGATGCCCGGCACGCGCACGATGTGGTACACGCCGAGCGCCGCGATCACGACGAACCACAGCACCATGATCGGACCGAACAGCTTGCCGACCAGCGCAGTACCGTGCCGCTGGATCCAGAACAGCGCGATCAGGATCACGATCGTGATCGGCAGCACGAGATGGGACAGGTGCGGCGTCGCGATCTCGAGACCTTCGACAGCCGACATCACCGAGATCGCCGGCGTGATCACCGCGTCCCCGTAGAACATGCACGCACCGAATATCCCGAGCGCCATCAACGCGCCCGCGACCCGGGTTTTGGAGTCCAGCGGCCGCAGCGACAGCGCCATCAGCGCGAGCACGCCGCCTTCGCCGTTGTTGTCCGCCCGCATCACGAACAGCAGGTATTTGACGCCGACCACCAGCACGATGGCCCAGAACAGCAGCGAGATCACGCCGAGAATCGACGCTTCGGTCAGCGGAATACCGTGCGCGGGGCTGAACGCCTCCTTCAGCGAATACAACGGGCTGGTGCCGATGTCGCCGAACACGACGCCGATGGCTGCTATCGCTAGCGCCCGCATCGAGTGTTGTTGCGTCGAATGCGGCGAGTGTGCGGCGTCGGTCGCGTGAGTCGTGTCGTTCATATGAAGCGTAATAATCGGGTCCGGGTCGGACAAAACGAGCGCTATTCTACTCGCGCCCCCGTGAAACGCCGCCCTGCCGTGTTGCCGTGGAACCACGTGATCCACGTGACGCATGCAATCCGGCGCGACCTGTGGCAGGGCTGCCATCATAGCCGGGGCCGCGCCGCCTGCCTATCGGGTGCGCGCCGCGCACCGCGTGGCGCACCGCGCGCGCCAACGAAAAACGGCGCCGCAAGCGGCGCCGTACAAGGCTTTCCTTCGATCGGCCGGCCGCTTACGCGCCCGAACCGTCGCGCTGCGCGCGACCGCGCTTGATCCACGCCTCGAGGTTGTGCGGACGTACCGTGTCCCACTCCTCGAACGGCTGATGAATCCACGGATTCGTCGGCAGGAACTGCGTGTGATAGTCGGGCTTGACCTTCGAGCAACCCTTGTACCAGAGCACGGCCGAACGCACGGCCGTGACCGCCGGATAACGCTCCTTCAGGTGCTCCTGCACGCGCGCGAGCGTGACGCCCGAATCGACGAGGTCGTCGACCAGCAGCACGTTGCCCGCGAGATGGCCGCGCGTCATCGTGATGTACTGCGCGATGTCGAGCTCGCCCTGCTCGGTGCCGGCCGCTTCCCGGTACGAACTCGTCGCGAGAATCGCGAGCGGCACGTCGTAGATGCGCGACAGCTGGTCGCCAACACGCAGGCCGCCGCGCGCAAGGCACAGGATCTGGTCGAACTTCCAGCCCGACGCATGCACCTGGAGCGCGAGCAGTTCGATCAGACGGTGATACTCGTCCCAGCCTACCCACAGGTTCTTGTCGTCGTTGCGCGGATCGGTCATCAAGTCTGCCGCCGTCATCGTGATTTGCTGCGTCATCTGGAGCTTACACCTTGAACGGATGGCGGAGCAGGATCGTTTCGTCGCGGTCCGGGCCCGTCGACACCATATCGACCGGCACGCCAGCCACTTCCTGGACGCGGGCGAGGTAGGCCTGCGCATTCGCCGGCAGCGCGTCCCACGTATTGATCCCGACGGTGCTTTCCTTCCAGCCGGGGAACGTCTCGTACACCGGTTCGCAACGCGCGACATCGACCGCGCCGCGCGGCAGGATGTCCACGTCCTTGCCGTCGACCCGGTAGCCGACGCACAGCTTGACTTCGTCGAGGCCGTCGAGCACGTCGAGCTTCGTCATGCACAGGCCCGACACGCCGTTGATCTGGATCGAGCGACGCAGCGCAGCGGCATCGAGCCAGCCGGTGCGGCGCGGACGGCCGGTGACCGAACCGAATTCCTTGCCGACGTTCGCGAGCGTGACGCCGATCTGGTCCTGACGCTGCGGGTTGTCCGCATCGTACAGCTCGCTCGGGAACGGGCCCGAGCCGACGCGCGTGCAATACGCCTTCGTGATGCCGAGGATATAGTTGAGCTTCTGCGGACCGACGCCCGCGCCGGCCGACGCCGCACCCGCGACGCAGTTGCTCGACGTGACGAACGGATAGGTGCCGTGGTCGATGTCGAGCAGCGTGCCTTGCGCGCCTTCGAACAGCAGGTTCTGGCCCGCGTTGTTCGCGTCGTACAGGCGGCGCGACACGTCGGCCACCATCGGCTTCAGGCGGTCGGCATAGCCGAGCATCGTGTCGAGCGTGGCCTGGAAATCGACGGCCGCGCCGCCCAGATACTGGGTCAGTACGAAATTGTGGAAATCGAGATTTTCGCGCAGGCGATCGGCGAAGGTCTTCGCGTCGAACAGGTCCTGCACGCGCAGCGCGCGGCGGCCGACCTTGTCTTCGTACGCGGGACCGATGCCGCGGCCCGTCGTGCCGATCTTGCCCGCGCCCTTGCGCGCTTCGCGCGCCTGGTCGATCGCGATGTGGTACGGCAGGATCAGGGTCGTCGCTTCGGAAATGAACAGACGGTCGCGCACGTTCACGCCGGCCTCTTCCAGCTCGCCGATTTCCTTGAACAGTGCTTCGGGGGACAGGACGACGCCGTTGCCGATGTAGCAGGCGACGCCTTCACGCATGATGCCCGACGGAATGAGGCGCAAGATCGTTTTCTTGCCGCCGATGATGAGGGTGTGGCCGGCGTTGTGACCGCCCTGGAAACGCACGACGCCCTGAGCGTGGTCCGTCAGCCAGTCGACGATCTTGCCCTTGCCTTCATCACCCCATTGCGTTCCCACGACGACGACGTTGCGCCCGGGAGTCACGTTCACTGCGCTGGCAGACATGTTGATTCGTTAGCTGGTTAAAAACGTATTCTACCTATGTTCGCGGGCGTTTCCGAATTTTTCCGTTTCGCTTCAACGATATGCACGCCGAAGCACGGCCCGCGAACACCCGTTTATCGGGGCTCGACCACCCATGCGCCGTTACGCTCGACGAGCGAACGATCGCACGCGAACTCGTCGAGCACGTGGTCGTGGCCCGGCAGCGCCTGGATCACGACCTCGCCCGCATCCCGCAGGGCCGCGACGGCCGCACCCAGCGCATCGTCCTGCGCCCACGGCGCGAGAATCGCGGTGCCGCGCGCCTCGACCGGCGAAATCCGCGCGAGCTCGCGCAGATCGAGCGAGAAGCCGGTCGCCGGACGGGCACGGCCATAGGCCTGCCCCACGTGGTCGTAACGGCCGCCGCGCGCGATCGCATTCGGCACGCCGTCGACGTAGGCGCTGAACATCGCGCCGCTGTGGTACGCGTAGCCGCGCAGGTCGGCGAGATCGATCGCGACTTCGACGCCCTTCGCCTGCGACGCAAGCTGTGCCAGATCGTCGAGCGCCCGCGTGATTTCGGGCAGCACCGGCAGGCGCGTGCGCGCCTCGGCGAGCACGCTCGCGTCGCCGTAGAGGTTCGGCAGCGCGCGCAGCGCGGCGCGCGTATCGGCGCCGAGATCGTCGGTGAGTTCGTTCAGCAGCGGCACGTCCTTCCCCGACAGCGCGTCGTACAGCGACTCGCCGCGCTCGGCTGCCTGCGCGTCGCGCGCCAGCAGCGCCGCGAGCACGCCCGCGTGACCGAGGTCGAGACGGATGCGCGACAGGCCCGCGAGATGCAGCGCGTCGAGCATCAGTTGCTGGATCTCGAGATCGGCCTCGAGCCCGGCGTGGCCGTAGATTTCGGCGCCGATCTGGATCTGCTCGCGCGTCGCGTGCAGGCCGCGCGGACGCGTATGCATCACGTGACCCGCGTAGCAGAGGCGCGTCACGCCCTGACGATTCAACAGGTGTGCGTCGATCCGCGCGACCTGCGGCGTGATGTCCGCGCGCAGGCCGAGCGTGCGGCCCGACAGCTGGTCGACCAGCTTGAAGGTGCGCAGGCGCAGATCGGCGCCGCCGCTCGTCAGCAGCGATTCGAGGTATTCGAGCAGCGGCGGCATCACCATTTCGTAGCCGTACGAACGGAAGCGGTCGAGCAGCCTGCGGCGCAGCTCCTCGATCTTGCGCGCTTCCGACGGCAGCACGTCGGCGATATTCTCGGGAAGTAACCAGGTCGACATCGGTACGGTCCTACGACGGGAAACGGCGCGCGTCACGCGCGCCGCGAGTTGAATCGGAACTTCGAAATCGGGCGGAACGAACGGCGGATGCGCCGTCCGGATCGGGGCGCCGGTCAGGTCGCGAACAACAGCAGCACGAGCCCGAGCACCATCACGATCAGCCCGCCGATCCGGATATGATGCGGCGGCCGCTCGGCTATTCTACGAAACGTGTCGCGCCAGGCGACAGGAAACACGAAGGGGAACGCCCCCTCGATGATCAGCATCAGCGCTACTGCGAGCAACAACGAGCCAGCCAGGTCCATGCGAGCGACGGCGCCGCTCGACGCGGCGCCCCAAGGTCAATGTTTGCGGGGAGCAGGCGCCGCCGGTGCGGCACCGCCCGTCGGGCTGCGCATGAAGCGGAAGAACTCGCTGTCGGGATCGACGACGATGATGTCGTTGCGCTTGAACGTGTTCCGGTACGCCTGCAGGCTCGCGTAGAACTGATAGAACTGCGGATCGCGGCCGAACGCGTCGGCGGCGATCGTCGCGGCCTTCGCATCGCCCTCGCCCTTGATCGTCTGCGCGGACTTGTACGCGTTCGCGAGCACGGCCTGCTGCTCGCGTTCCGCGTCGGCCTTGATCTGCTCGACGTCGGCCGCGCCTTGCGCACGCACCTGGGCCGCCTGATCGCGCAACGCGCCGATCATCCGCTGATAGACGGCGTCCGTCTGCGCGGCCGGCAGGTCGACACGCGTCAGCTGGACGTCGACCACGTCGACGCCGAAACCGGACGCTTGCGCCTTCGCCGCATCGCGCGCCGCATCGGCGATCGCGCGCTGACCGCCGAGGGCATCGTCGAGCGCGCGCTTGCCGAATGCGTCGCCGAGCGCGCCCTTCAGCGCGCCGGACAGCCGTTCGGCCGCCGCCGCCGGGTCACCGCCCGTCGCGGTGAAATATTTCATCGGATCGTTGATCCGGTACTTCACCGCATACGCGACGAGCAGGTCGTGCTTGTCTTCGGTCGCCAGCTGCAGCGGATCGGACGACTCGAACGACTGCAGGCGCGTGTCGATCAGCGTGGCCGTCTGCAGCGGCGGCGGCAGCTTGAAATGGACGCCGGGGCCCGCGAGCTCCGGCTGGCTGCCGTCGCGGCCCGACAGCACGGCCGCATGGCGCGGATCGACGGTGAGGACCGTCGACGACGCCGCGAAGGCAACGATCACGATTGCGACGACGAGCGCAATGATTCGGTTCATGTTCTGCGCTCCCCGTTACTTCGTATCGTCTTCACGCGACCGGCTGCGAAACGCTTCGCGCGATCGCAGCACGTCGACACCCGACGCGGTGGCGGCCGGTGCGGCGCTCGCCGGCGCGGCTGCCGCTGCCGCCGGCGCCGTGGCCGCCGGTGCCGACGCCGCGTCGGGCGCGGACGCGCCGGTCGACGCCGCGGCGTTTTGCCGCCCCTGCTCGACGAGCTTGTCGAGCGGCAGGTACACGACGCTGTTACCGCCCTTGTTGCCGACGAACACCTTCGTCGCGTTCGAATAGATTTCCTGCATCGTCTCGAGGTACATCCGCTCGCGGATGACCGCGGGCGCCTTCGAGTACTGAGCATAGACCTGCTTGAAGCGGTCCGCGTCGCCCTCGGCTTCCGTGACCACGCGATCGGCATACGCCTTCGCTTCGTCGACGAGCTTCGCCGCATCGCCCTGCGCCTTCGGCAGCAGGTCGCTCGCATACGCCTGCGCGGCGCGCTTCGCGGCCTCGCGCTCGTCGCGCGCCTTCGCGACTTCGGCGTACGCGGCCTGCGTCTGCTCCGGCGCCGCGACGCTCTGCATCGTGACGGCCGTCACCTCGAGCCCCGACTGGTAGCGGTCGAGATCGCGCTGGATCGCGGTGGACAGCTGCTCGCGCAGCGCATCGCGATCCTGATTCAGCATGTCGGCCGCGCTGCGCGTGCCGACGATCGCGCGCACCGCAGCTTGCGCGGCCTGCGACACGCTGCGCTCGGGATCGACGCTGCGGAACAGGTAATCGGTGGCGGAACGGATCCGGTACTGGACGATGAAGCGCACGTCGACGATGTCGGCATCGCGCGTCAGCATCGCGGCTTCCTTCACGTTCGCGAGGCGCACGACGTTGTTGCGACCGATCTCGATCGAGCGGACCTGCGACGTGTCGACGATCTCATGCGACGCGAACGGATACGGCGCACGCCAGTGCACGCCCTGGCCGACCGTGCCCGACAGCTTGCCGAGCTGCAGCACGACGCCCGTCTGACCTTCCTGCACGACGAACAGCCCGCTGCCCGCATACACCGCGACCAGCACGCCGATCACGATGCCGACGCCGACCCGGGCGGCCCGGCCGTTGTCGGGACGGAAGCCGTTGCCGCCCTTGCCGCCGAACAGGCCGCTCAGGCGCCGGTTGAAGTTGCGCCACATCTCGTCGAGATCGGGCGGACCGTCGCCGTCGCCGCCTTGCGGACGCTTCGATTCGTTCGCGCGGGGGCGGGATCCGTCCTTGCCATTGCCTTCGCCGCGTCCCCAGCGGGGATCGTTGATCGACAGCAAGGCGCGCATCCGCCGCCAGGTACTCCGCTCGTTGTATTCGTTCACCAGAGTTTGTTCACCAGATTGGACGCCGGCGAACCGGCCGGGACCGGTTAGCGCCCGTGTTCGGAAATCGTGTGGTCTTCGTGCGGTTCAGCGGACGTGCCATCGAGCGCGTCGGACAACGTCGCGCTGGAAAAGTGTTCCGCGGAGGCGATTTCGGCGATGGCGGCACGCAACGTATCAAGACCCTGACCGGTGCGCGCGCTCAAAAAGACGCGCGAAATATTACCATACTCGTCCCGCTCGACCGCGTCGCCGCGGGCCGCCAGCTCGGGCACGGCGTCGATCTTGTTGAACACCAGCACCTGGCGGATCGTGTCCGCGCCGATCTCGTGCAGCACGCCGTTGACCTGCTCGATCTGCTCGAGCCGGACCGCGCTCGACGCATCGACCACATGCAGCAGCAGATCTGCGTGGATCGTTTCCTCGAGGGTCGCGCGGAACGCGGCGACGAGCTGGTGAGGCAGCTCGCGGATGAACCCGACCGTATCGGACACGACGATCTGGCCGACCTCGTCGCCGAGGTACACGCGCCGCGACGTCGTATCGAGCGTCGCGAACAGCTGGTCGGCCGCGTACGCCTGCGCTTTCGTCAGCGCATTGAACAGCGTCGACTTGCCCGCGTTCGTGTAGCCGACGAGCGACACCGACATCGTGCCGCTACGCGCGCGCTGCCGGCGCTGCGTGCTGTGCTGGCGGCGCAGCCGGTCGAGCCGCGACTTCAGCATCTTGATGCGTTCGCCGATCAGCCGGCGGTCGGTTTCGAGCTGGGTTTCGCCGGGGCCGCGCAGGCCGATACCGCCCTTTTGCCGCTCGAGGTGGGTCCACGCGCGAATGAGCCGGGTCGACAGATATTGAAGCTGCGCGAGCTCGACCTGCAGCTTGCCTTCGTGGCTGCGTGCGCGCTGCGCGAAGATGTCGAGGATGAGGCTCGTGCGATCGACCACGCGCCTGTTAAGTGCCTGCTCCAGATTACGTTGCTGGGCGGGCGCCAACGCGTGGTTGAAGATGACGATTTCGACGTTGTGCGTGTCGCAGGCAAGCCGCAGTTCTTCGGCTTTGCCGCTGCCGATGAACATCTTGGCATCGGGACTGGCACGACGACCCGTGAGTGTGACGGCGGGACGGGCCCCCGCACTGGAGGCGAGAAGACTGAGTTCTTCGAGACTGGCTTCGAAATCGGTCTTGCCGAAATCGATGCCGACGAGCGCTGCGTTGATCAAATTATCGGGTGTCAAGATAAGGCGGCTGGCATCGGTCGCTCGCGGCGACCGGATGCCGGCCGCTGCGATAGGTTAGGACGAGGCTTCCGCGTCCGGGTGGAAATTCACCGGGCGCGCCGGCACGACCGTCGAGATGGCGTGCTTGTAAACCATCTGGGTCACCGTATTACGGAGCAACACGACGTACTGGTCGAACGATTCAATGTTCCCTTGAAGCTTGATGCCGTTGACGAGGTAGATCGAAACGGGAACGTGCTCTTTGCGCAGTGCGTTCAAAAACGGGTCTTGTAACAATTGCCCTTTGTTGCTCATGGCGTACTCCATCTTTTTTTGCAGGTTGATCTGGATTGGCGGCGAAGAAAAAGAGATCCGGCGCCAATCGCTACACTATAGCTGATTTTGCCTGCCCCGCCCGGCCACTGGCCATGCGGCCGATGCCTTGCGGGGCGTGCTTCAGCCCTTGTCCGCGTACGGGTTGTTCGACGAACGGAACTCTATGCGCAATGGAGTCCCGGTCAGCGAGAAAGTTTCGCGGAATCGGTTTTCGAGGTAACGCTTGTAGGTTTCCGTCACCGCGTCGAGCGCGTTGCCGTGGATCACGATGATCGGCGGATTCTGGCCGCCCTGGTGCGCATAGCGCAGCTTCGGACGCACCGGGCCGCGACGGCGCGGCTGCTGGAATTCGACGGCCTCGATCAGCGCGCGCGTGAGCTTCGGCGTCGGCAGCTTCGCCATCGCCGCCGCGTACGCGTCGTCGACCGAGCGCATCAGCGCGCCGATACCCGTCTTCTTCGCGGCCGAAATGAAGTGCGACTTCGCGAAGTCGAGGAATTTCAGCTTGCGGGTCAAATCCGCTTTCGCGCGATCGCGCGCGTGATCGTCGAGGCCGTCCCACTTGTTGACGCCGATCACGAGCGCGCGGCCCTGCTCGACGACGAAGCCGGCGATGTGCGCGTCCTGGTCGGAAATGTCCTGCTGCGCATCCAGCAGAAGAATGACGACGTTCGCGTCGGAGATCGACTGCAGCGTCTTCACGACCGAGAACTTCTCGATCGCCTCGAACACCTTGCCGCGGCGTCGCAGGCCGGCCGTGTCGATCAGCGTGTATTTCTTGCCGTTACGCTCGAAGTCGACGTAGATCGAGTCGCGCGTCGTGCCCGGCATGTCGAACGCGATCACGCGGTCTTCGCCGATCAGCGCGTTGACGAGCGTCGACTTGCCGACGTTCGGCCGGCCGACGATCGCGATCTTGATGCCGCGCGACGGATCGTCCTCGTCCGCCTCCTCGGGCTGGCCCGCATACGCAACTTCCAGCGCCTCGTTGATCATGTCGGTCACGCCGTCGCCGTGCGCGGCCGAGATCGCGCGCGGGTCGCCGAGCCCGAGCTCGTAGAAGTCCGTCGCGACCGCCGTGTACTTCATCCCCTCGGCCTTGTTGACGACGAGGAAGATCGGCCGGCCGGTCTTGCGCAGGTAGTCGGCGATCGACTTGTCCTGCGGCGCGAGTCCGTTGCGGCCGTCGACGATGAACACGACGACGTCGGCTTCCTCGACGGCCTGCCGCGTCTGACGCGCCATTTCGTGCAGGATGCCGTCCTTCGCGACGGGCTCGAAGCCGCCGGTATCGACGACCAGGTATGGCCGTTCGCCGACGCGCCCTTCGCCGTAATGGCGATCGCGCGTGAGACCCGGCAAGTCGGCGACCAGTGCATCGCGCGAGCGCGTGAGCCGGTTGAACAGCGTGGATTTCCCCACATTGGGGCGCCCAACGAGGGCAATGACCGGTTTCATCTGTGTTTTCTACGGTGAAGCGCAGCAGCGGGAGGCCCGCTGCTGCGGGCGGCTGCGCTGAATGAAAATATCACGAATTCGCGCCGCGCCGGATGCGTGCGCCCGGCGCGCGTTGCGCGCCGTCGTCTTTCGTCTCGAACTGCCTTTCAAATACCGAGCGGCCGGGAACGCCGGCCGCCTTCAAGTCGCGCGACCGCGGCGCGCGGGACCTGCCCGCCGCGCCGCGGTCGCGCCTGTTTCCTGCGCGTCAGCGCGGGCGGAACCCGTACAGGCCGCCGTCCTTCGTCTGCACGACGAGCGTATTGCCCGCGAGGACCGGCGCCGCGGTAATCGCGCTGCCGTCGGTCTTCATCCGCGCGATGAAGCTGCCGTCTTCACGCGACAGGAAGTGCACGAAGCCCTTGTAATCGCCCATCACGACCGCGTGCCCGAGCAGGTACGGCACGCCGACGTCACGGCTCTTCAGCTTGTCGTTGCGCCAGAGCTGGTTGCCCGTGGCCGCATCGTACGCGGTGACGACCGACCAGTCGTCGCCGCCGGCGACCACCGAATCGTCCTGCGCGAGGCCGCTGCGGCTCGAGAACGGTTTTTCCCACAGCGGACGGCCCGAGTTCGCATCGAAGCAGCCGAGCTGCCCCTGGAACGTCACCGCGCAGGTTTCCGCGCCCACGAGCGTCGGCGGGCCGCTGACGTCGTTGATGCGCTCGACCTCGGTCACGCCCTTCGGGAACGACACCGGAGTCTGCCAGAACGGCTCGCCCGTCTGCAGGTTGATCGCGACGAGACCGCCGCCCGGGAAGCCCGCGAGCACGGCCGCGTCGCCCGCGAACGTCATGCCGGCCGACACGCGCAGGTTCAGCGGCACCGCACGGTTGCGGTAGTTCCACTTCTGCTCGCCCGTCTGCGCGTTGAACGCGATCACCTGGCCGTCGATCGTGCGGACGACCACGAGGCCGTTGCCCACGAGCGGCGGCGAGAAGATCTCGCCCTGCACGGTGGTCTTCCACAGCTGCTTGCCGTCCGGGCCCAGCACGAACACGCCGCCCTTCAGCGCACCGACCGCGGTCAGGTTGCCGTCGCTGCCGACACCGGCCGACAGATCCGAGCCGACCTTCGAGCGCCACAGCGTCTGGCCCGTCTTCGCGTCGATCTTTTCGACCGAACCGTTTTCGCCCGCCGCATAGACGGCGTCGCCCACGGCCACCGGCGAGAACAGGTAGCGTCCGCCCTTGCCGACGCTCGCCTTCCAGACCTGTTGCACGTCCATGACGGGCTTGAACTCGGTGAGCGGCGTCGGCACGCGGCGCGCGTCCTTCGACGACGAGCAAGCCGCCAAAGCGAGGACAGCCGCCGCGCAGGCAACGGGCACAGCGTAACGTTTCAGCAAATTCATCGGTTAGCGAAGCAGAGTTAAGAGGTTGAGGGGACCGGGATTCAGCCGCCGAGCGCGTCGAGCTTGAACTGCACGAGCTGGCGCGCGGACTGGTCGTCCTTCGACAGGCCGTCGAGCGCGAGCTTGTAAGCCGCGCGCGCATCGTCGGTCTTGCCTTGCGCGGCGAGCAGATCGCCGCGACGATCGGCCACGAGGCCCTTGAATGCATCGACCGGCGTGCCCGACAGCAGCGCGAGGCCCGCATCGTACGCCTTCTCGTCGAGCAGCAGCGACGCGAGACGCAGCTTCGCGATCTGCTTGTACTCGTCGTCCTTGGCGTGATCGACGGCCCATTGCAACTGCGCCTTCGCGCCTGCCGCGTCGCCGGCCGCATACAGCGTCTTCGCGGCCGCGAGCGCCGTCATCTGCGCATACGGCGTGCTGCCGAACTTGTCTTCCATGTCGGCAGCCGCGCGAGCCATCGTCGCCTTGTCGTTCGCGGCGGCGGCCTTCTGGACCTGCTCGTACAGCCCGGACGCCTCGGCAGCCTGACGGCGCTGCCAGTAGTTCCAGCCGTTGAAACCGGCCGCGACGACGAGCGCCGCGAGCACGATCCACGTGGTGAGGTTGCCCCAGCGGGCCCACCACGCCTTGAGACTTTCAATCGATTCTTGTTCGTCGTGATAACTCATCGGCGAGCGATTCCTTCTTCCTGTTCAGGCTTTTCTTGTCGAGCGGATGCCAGCGCGATCAGTCGTCGCCATCTTCGGCGGATGCAACCATCGCATTGATTAGGAATTCGGTCAAGCTTTCGGCCGGTACGGTCTGCTGAACGTTCTTTTCCCCTTCCGCACCCGCGCCGCGCAACGCTTTCACGCCCACCGTGCCGTTCGCGACCTCTTCTTCGCCAAAGATCACCGCGAACGCGGCGCCGCTTGCATCGGCCCGCTTCATTTGCGACTTGAAGCTCGCCGGCGCGCCGTCGGCGCTGCAGTGGAAGATCACGTCGAGGCCCGTGTCGCGCAGGCGCTCGGCCGCGATGAACGCCTGTTCGCGCGCGGTCTCGCCCTGGTGCACGACGTACACGTCGACGCCTTCCTGCTCGGGCGCCAGATCCTCTTCCTTCAACAGTTCGAGGATGCGCTCGATGCCCATCGCCCAGCCGCACGCGGCGGTCGGCTTGCCGCCGAGCTGTTCGATCAGCGGATCGTAGCGACCGCCAGCCGCGACCGTGCCCTGCGCGCCGAGCTTGTCGGTCACCCACTCGAACACGGTCAGGTTGTAATAGTCGAGGCCGCGCACGAGACGCGGGTTGATCTTGAACGGAATGTTGTTCGCGAGCAGCAGGCGCTGCAGCCCTTCGAAGTGCGCACGCGATTCGTCGCCGAGGAAGTCGATCAGCTTCGGCGCGTTCTGCGCGATGTCCTGCAGCGCGGGATTCTTCGTGTCGAGCACACGCAGCGGGTTCGTATACAGGCGGCGCTTCGCGTCCTCGTCGAGCACGTCGGCAAACTGCTCGAGGTACTTGATCAGCTCGACGCGGTGCGCGGCGCGCTCTTCGGCGAGGCCGAGCGAGTTGATCTCGAGCTTGATGCCGGTCAGGCCGAGGTCGTCCCACAGGCGCTGGCACATCATGATGATCTCGGCATCCGCATCGGGACCCGCGAAGCCGAGCGCCTCGACGCCGACCTGGTGGAACTGGCGATAGCGGCCGCGCTGCGGACGCTCGTGACGGAACATCGGGCCGATGTACCACAGGCGCTTCGGGCCGTCGTACAGCATGTTGTGCTCGATCGACGCACGCACGACGGCCGCGGTGTTTTCCGGGCGCATCGTCAGGTTCTCGCCGTTCAACGCGTCGGTGAAGCTGTACATCTCCTTCTCGACGATGTCCGTGACCTCGCCGATGCCGCGCGTGAACAGCTGCGTGTGTTCGACGATCGGCGTGCGGATGTTCTGGTAGCCGTACGCGCGCAGCAGCGATTTCACGGTAGCTTCGAAGAATTCCCACAGGCCGGCATCCTGCGGAAGGATGTCGTTCATGCCTTTGACGCCGGTGAGCTTCTCGATCTTGCGTTTCTGTTCAGTCATCGTTCGTGTGTGTGGACGAATTAGTTCAGGGCCTCGGTGCGGCCGTAATTGCGTGCGACGTAGTCGCTGACGATCTGCTGGAATTCCTCGGCGATCCGCTCGCCGCGCAGCGTCTTGACCTTCTCGCCGTCGATGAAGACGGGTGCGGCCGGGTTCTCGCCCGAACCCGGCAGGCTGATGCCGATGTTCGCGTGCTTCGATTCGCCCGGACCGTTGACGATGCAGCCCATCACCGCGACGTTCATCTTCTCGACGCCCGGATATTCCTTGCGCCAGACCGGCATCTGCTCGCGCAGATACGTCTGGATCTGCATCGCGAGTTCCTGGAACAGCGTGCTCGTCGTGCGGCCGCAGCCCGGGCATGCGATCACCATCGGCGCGAACGAGCGCAGGCCCATCGTCTGCAGGATTTCCTGGCCGACGATCACCTCGCCCGTGCGCGACGCGCCCGGCTCCGGCGTCAGCGAGATGCGGATCGTGTCGCCGATCCCTTCCTGCAGCAGCACGCCGAGCGCCGCCGTCGACGCGACGATGCCCTTCGAGCCCATGCCGGCCTCGGTCAGCCCGAGGTGCAGCGCGAAGCCGCAGCGGCGGCCGAGTTCGCGGTACACGGCGATCAGGTCCTGCACGCCGCTGACCTTGCACGACAGCACGATGCGGTCGCGGCCGAGGCCGAGCTCGACCGCGCGTTCCGCCGAGCCGATCGCCGACTGGATCAGCGCCTCGTACATCACGCTTTGCGCGTCCCACGGCTGCGCACGCGCGCCGTTCTCGTCCATCATGCGTGCGAGCAGGTCCTGGTCGAGGCTGCCCCAGTTCACGCCGATCCGCACCGGCTTGTCGTACTTCGCCGCGGCCTCGATCATCTGCGCGAACTGCGTGTCGCGCTTCGCGCCCTGACCGACGTTACCGGGGTTGATCCGGTACTTCGACAGCGACTCCGCGCAGCCCGGGTAGTCGCGCAGCAGCAGGTGGCCGTTGTAGTGGAAATCGCCGACGAGCGGCACGGTCACGCCCATCCGGTCGAGCTGCTCGCGAATCGCCGGCACGGCGGCCGCGGCTTCGGGCGTATTGACCGTGATGCGCACCAGTTCGGAGCCCGCGTTCGCGAGCTCCTTGATCTGGATCGCCGTGCCGATCGCATCGGCCGTGTCGGTATTCGTCATCGACTGCACGCGCACCGGCGCGTCGCCGCCGATCGTCACGAGTTGCCCGCCCCAGCGGACATCCACCGCATGCGATACGCGGCGCGGCTGATGCCCGCCGAACACCGGCTCGGTTGAACAAATCTGACTGCTGCGTGGGGATTGAGCTTCGGATTGCATCGATAGATCCATTTACGCGGAATGCGCCGCGACGCGGCGCATGAATTGAAAAAGCGCCGTGCCCTCACGGCCTGCCGGTATCGACGGCAAGCCTTCGCCACGGCGCTTGACGTCAGGGCAACGTGAACCGCGCCACGTTACCCCGCGCTGCCGAATATTTTGCCGGATCGACCGGTTTTCCGTCGAACGCAACCGCGTCGAGGCCGGCCTTGTTGCCGATCGTGACCTTGAACGGCCCGTCACCGGCAACCTGCTTCGTTTCGCCGGCGCGCACCAGCGCCGAGAACAGCTCCTTGCCGTTCTTGTCGCGCACGCTGAACCAGCAATCCTGCTTGACCTTCAGTTCGATCATCGACTGGCCTGCCGCCACCACGACGCTCGCCGGCTGGGCCGGCGCGGCCGTGCCTGGCGCCGACGTTTCCGGCACGGGCTGCGACGCAGCCGCCGTCGCGACCGGGGCTGCGGGCGCCGGAACAGCCGACGCGATCGCCTGCGCCGGCGCAGCCGATGCAGCGGCCGGGGCCGGAACCTCATTCGCGACCGCCGCCGACGTGCCGTTCGTCGCCACCTCTTCCGCAGACGACGATGCCGGCGCCGCGCTAGCGGCCGACGCATGTTCGGCGTCGCCGCCCTTGAAGCGCGCGAGCAGGCCCGACGAATCGCCGCCAGTGTGCCACATCAGTACCGCGACCACCGCGACGATGACGATCCCCGTTCCCCACAGCCACGGATGGTGGCGCGACGAGCCGCCGAGCGGGATCGACACGCGGCCGCGCGGCAGATCCGTGCCCGACGACGCAGGCATCGACAGGTCGACTTCCGGCACCCCGCGTTCGCGGCGCAGCGCCTGCGCGAACGGTTCCGGATCGACACCGAGCATCTTCGCGTAGCTGCGCACGACCCCGAGCGCGAACGTCACGCCGGGCAAATGGCTGATGTCGCCGGCCTCGAGCGCCCGGAGTTTTTGCGGTGCGACCTTGAGTCGCGCCGACACGTCGTCGACCGACCAGCCCTTCGTCTCCCGAAGCTGCGCCAGGCGGCTGCCGACCGCCGCCAGCGATTCCAGTCCCGCCGGTGCCGGCTTCGCGGCATTCGTCTCTGCGCCGTTAGACGGCTGCGGCTCACTCATCCTTGTCCTCGCGTCGATTCTTCTTCACTGGCGGCTGCCGCCGGCTCCTGCCGGCCGGCACCCGCAACGGTTCATACCATGCGCGGCGCCGAGGCGCCGCGACCGATCGCTATTCGCGTGTTGCACCGCCAAAGGGTTCGGGCACCCCGGCCAGGTGCCCCCGTCAAACTGCCCGAACTTCGATGATTTTTCCTGCTGCGCCCGTTCGCTCCGCGAGGCGCGTGCGATCCTTCACCGCGCCGGCCAGCTGCCCGCACGCGGCATCGATGTCGTCGCCGCGCGTCTTGCGCACGGTCGTGACGACACCCGCATCGATGAGGACCTGCGCGAAGCGCTTGATCTGCTCCGGCTTCGAGCGGATGAGGCCCGATTCCGGAAACGGATTGAACGGGATCAGGTTGAACTTGCACGGCACGTCGCGCGTGACGGCCAGCAGTTCGCGCGCATGCGCTTCGGTGTCGTTGACGCCGTCGAGCATGCAGTATTCAAACGTGATGAAGTCGCGCGGCGCAACCTTCAGATAACGCTGGCACGCGGCCATCAGCTCGCGCAGCGGATACTTCTTGTTGAGCGGCACCAGCTCGTCGCGCAGCGCATCGTTCGGCGCGTGCAGCGAAACGGCCAGCGCGACCGGCAACTCGGCGCCGAGGCGGTCCATCATCGGCACCACGCCGGACGTCGACAGCGTGACGCGACGGCGCGACAGGCCGTATGCGTTGTCGTCGAGCATCAACCGCATCGCGGGTACGACCGCGCTGTAATTCAGGAGCGGCTCGCCCATGCCCATCATCACCACGTTGGTGACGACCCGTTCGGCCTTGCCGTTCGGTCCGGGCGCGCGGCCCAGCGACGCTCGCAATGCAAATTCGGCCATCCGGAGCTGGCCGATGATTTCGGCTGTCGACAGGTTGCGGGAGAAGCCCTGCTTGCCCGTCGAACAGAAGCGGCAGTTCACCGCGCACCCGGCCTGCGACGACACGCACAGCGTGCCGCGCGTCTCTTCGGGGATGAACACGGTTTCGACCGCATTGCCGTTTCCGACGTCGATCAGCCACTTGCGCGTGCCGTCGGCGGAAACGTGATCGCTGGCGATGTCCGGCATCACGATCGATGCGCGGCCCTTGAGTTTTTCCCTCAGGGACTTCGCGAGATCGGTCATGCCGTCGAAATCGCCGGCGTTGTATTGGTGGATCCAGCGCTGCAACTGCTTGGCGCGGAACGGCTTCTCGCCCAGGCTGCCGCAGTACGCGACAAGACCCTCGGCATCGAAGTCGAGAAGATTGACGGAAGTTTCGCTCGTCATGATGTGCTGCCTTGCCGCGTGCGCTGAATCCTGCCTACTTGCTGTCAGCCAGGGCTTAACGCGAGTAAACGTTCATTTCCGGGAAAAAGAACGCGATTTCGACCGCTGCCGTTTCCGCAGCGTCCGAGCCGTGTACGGCGTTCGCGTCGATGCTGTCGGCGAAGTCGGCGCGGATCGTGCCCTTTTCCGCCTTCTTCGGATCCGTCGCGCCCATCAGGTCGCGGTTCTTCAGGATTGCGCCTTCGCCTTCCAGAACCTGGATCATCACCGGGCCCGAGATCATGAAATCGACGAGATCCTTGAAGAACGGACGCGCTGCGTGAACTGCGTAGAACTTCTCTGCGTCGGCACGCGACAGGTGCGCCATGCGCGATGCGACGATCTTCAGGCCGGCGCCTTCGAAACGGCTGTAGATCTGGCCGATCACGTTCTTTGCCACCGCATCCGGCTTGATGATCGACAGGGTGCGCTCGATTGCCATAAAAACTCCAAAAAATTAAGAAGTTACAGGTTCAAATGAATCCGCTATTGTAGCACGATCCCGTGTATCATTGCGATTGAACCCTTACACGCATGAAAGGTTCAGAATCCCTGTGTTTTGTTCCGCCGGGCCATTGAAACCTCCCGGCACGGAACGTATCTTAGCCATAGCTGCCCCGGTTTGCTGCGCCGCACATCGCGCGCGCCGAACCGGCCCCGGACGCCCACGCGTTCAATGTTAGGAGAAACCATGAACGACTATCCGTACAATTTCGGCCGCGGCGGTTCCGTCAGCACCGCCGAGGTTCGCAACCGCGTGCTGCGGAACACGTACTGGCTGCTCGCGCTGTCGATGGTGCCGACCGTGCTGGGCGCCTGGGTCGGCGTCGCGACGGGCTTCTCG
This sequence comes from Burkholderia sp. A2, assembly GCF_001729305.1. Classification (NCBI taxonomy): domain Bacteria; kingdom Pseudomonadati; phylum Pseudomonadota; class Betaproteobacteria; order Burkholderiales; family Burkholderiaceae; genus Burkholderia; species Burkholderia sp. A2. The sequence continues at coordinate 131,283 of NZ_LZXX01000118.1, forward strand.
CTGTTCGCGGCCACGAGCCCGATGATGAGCCTGCTCGCGTTCTTCGCGATCGCGTTCGGCTTCATGTTCGCGATCGAGCGGACCAAAAACAGCGCGGCCGGCGTGTTCGTGCTGCTCGGCTTCACGTTCTTCATGGGCCTGATGCTGTCGCGGCTGCTGAGCTTCATTCTCGGCTTCTCGAACGGCCCGTCGCTGATCATGCTCGCGTTCGGCGGCACCGGCATCATCTTCGCGACGATGGCAACGATCGCCACCGTCAGCAAGCGTGACTTCTCCGGGCTCGGCAAGTGGCTGTTCATGGGCGTGATCGTGATCCTGCTCGCGTCGGTCGCGAACATCTTCCTGCAGCTGCCGGCGCTGATGCTCACCGTGTCGGTGCTCGCCATCGCGATCTTCTCCGCCTACATGCTGTTCGACGTCCAGCGGGTCGTGAACGGTGGCGAGACGAACTACATCTCGGCCACGCTCGCGATCTACCTCGACCTGTACAACGTGTTCACGAACCTGCTCGCGCTGCTCGGCATCTTCGGCGGCAATCGCAACTGACGTTCGGCACGCACCATGAAAAACCGGCCCGCGGGCCGGTTTTTTTACGTCCGCCGCCCGGGCTCAGTCGCGCTCGAACAGCGCGATCGATTCGACGTGCGACGTATTCGGGAACATGTTCACGACCCCGGCGCCCTTCAGCCGGTAGCCGGCTTCGTGCACGAGCAGGCCCGCATCGCGCGCGAGCGTCGACGGGTTGCACGACACGTAGACGATACGCTTCGGCAGCGGGCCCGCGCCGCTCTGCGCGATCTCGGCCAGCGCCTTCGACACCGCGAGCGCGCCTTCGCGCGGCGGGTCGATCAGGAACTTGTCGAATGCGCCGAGCGCGCGGAGATCGTCGCCCGTCACCTCGAACAGGTTCCGGCACGCGAACGTCGTGTGGCCGTCGACACCGTTCTCGCGTGCGTTCGCGAGCGCACGCGTGGTCAGCGTGTCGCTGCCCTCGATGCCCATCACTTCGCGCGCCAGTCGCGCGAGCGGCAGCGTGAAGTTGCCGATCCCGCAGAACAGGTCGAGCACGCGATCGTCGCGCGACGGCGCGAGCAGGCGCAGCGCACGCCCCACCAGCACGCGGTTGATCTGGTGATTGACCTGCGTGAAGTCGGTCGGCTTGAACGGCATGCGGATGCCGAATTCCGGCAGCGTGTAATCGAGCGATACGTCGAGCGGGTAGAACGGCGTCACCGTGTCCGGCCCCTTCGGCTGCAGCCAGAACTGCACGTTGTGTTCGTCCGCGAACGCGCGCAGCAGCGCTTCGTCGTCCGCGTTGATCGGCTCCAGCACGCGCAGCACGAGCGCGGTGACGGCCGAGCCGACCGCGAGTTCGATCTGCGGCATCCGGTCGCGAATCGACAGCCCCTCGACGAGCCGGCGCAGCGGCACGAGCATCGCCGACACGTGCGGCGGCAGCACTTCGCAGCTCGTCATGTCGGCCACGTAGCTGCTCTTCTTCTCGTGGAACCCGACCAGCACGCCGCCCTTCTTCGCGACGTTGCGCACGGTCAGGCGCGCCCGGTAGCGATAGCCCCACGACGGACCGTGGATCGGTGCGAACATCGTTTCCGCACGCAGCTTCGCCAGGTGCCACAAATTGTCTTCCAGCACGCGCTGCTTGACCGCCACCTGCGCGCGCATGTCGAGATGCTGCATCGAGCAGCCGCCGCAGGTGCCGAAGAATGTGCACTTCGGCTGCGTGCGCATCACGCTCGGGCGCAGAATGTCGACGACCGTCGCCTGCTCATAGCTGGGCTTGCGGCGATAGCTCGAGTAGGTCACGCGCTCGCCCGGCAGCGCGCCTTCGACGAAGATCACCTTGCCCGGCTGACCGTCCTCGGTCATCGTTCGGCCGACACCGCGCGCTTCCATGTCGAGCGATTCGATCTCGAGAACCGGGGCGGGCCCGGGCGCGACGGGCGCGTTTTTCGATTTGCGCGCAGAAGTGGGGACGGCTTCGGACACCAGCTTTTCCTGACAAACGTTGAAGAAGGCGAGATTGTAGACGACGAAGGCTCCCGTCGCGCGCTTTCGTCACGCAAGCGCCGATGCCGATGCGCATGGCGCGCTGCCTGGCGCATAAGCGGCTGACCACCCCGCGCCCGGTCGCGCGCGGCCGACCGGCCGCGCAGGCGGCACGGGTTCTGCTCGCAGCACCGGACCAAGGAGATTCGACCATGCGATTGATCGACTGGAACATCCAATGGGGTCGGGACGCCGACGGTGTCGTCGATCTTGCCGGTACCGTCGCGGCCCTCCGTCGGCTCGGCGATTTCGACGTGATGTGCCTGCAGGAGGTCACGCGCGGCTTCGACGCACTGCCCGGCCGGCCAGGCCCCGACCAGTTCGCCGAACTCGCGGCGCTGCTGCCTGGCTATACGATCGTCGGCGCGATCGGCGCCGACCTGCCGCCCATCCGGCCCGGCGCACCGCGCCGCCAGTTTGGCAACGCGATCGCCACGCGGTTGCCGGTCGGGCGCGTGCTGCGCCGATCGCTGCCTTGGCCAGCCGATGCCGGCGCGCCGTCGATGCCGCGCGTCGCGCTCGATATCGAGTTGCGGGCGCCCCTCGGATGGTTGCGCGTGGTCACCACGCACCTGGAGTATTACTCGGCGCGCCAGCGGCTGGCACAGGTCGATGCGCTACGCGACCGACATCGCGAAGCCTGCGCGCATGCGGAACACCCCGCTCCCGCCGAAACCGCCGACGGCCCGTTCAGCGCGACCGGACAACCGCGCGATGCGATCGTCTGCGGCGATTTCAACAGTGCATTCGACAGCGCTGCGTACCGGCGCTTCCTCGAGCCGATTGCCGACGCACCGGGTTTCGTCGACGCGTGGGTCGCACGGCATCCCGGTCGTACACCGCCGCCGACCGCCGGCGTCTACGATACGGTGCAATGGTCGGAAGGCCCGCTCGCGTGCGATTTCGTGTTCGTGACCGACACGCTGTTGCCGCGCGTCATCGGCTGCGAGATCGACGGCGACGTACGCGCGTCCGATCACCAGCCGGTGCTGCTCGAACTGGCCTGATTGCGCCGGTTGCGGCGCGGGCCGTCCGCGCTACGCATCGAAGCCCGCCAGGTATTCGGCCCAGTGCGGCGCCGGCTCGAGCGCGAGCGCATTCTTCACGAGCAGGATCTCGTCCGCGTACTCGCTCGGCGTCAGGCCGCCGCGCATCAACTGGAACCGGCAATACAACAGGTACGTATTGACGACGTCGGTTTCGCAATAGTTGCGGATTTCGTCGATCCGGCCGTCGCGGAACGCCGGCCACACCTGACTGCCGTCCATCCCGAGCTTGCCCGGGAAACCGCACAGCTTCGCCAGCGCGTCGAGCGGCGCGTTCGCGCGCGCCTGATACATCGCGAGCACGTCCATCAGGTCGGTATGCCGCGAGTGATAGCGCGAGATGTAGTTGTTCCACTTGAATTCGCGGTCGTCCTCGCCGAGATCCCAGTAGCGGGTGGCGGGAATACCGTGCACGAGCGCGCGGTAATGCAGCACCGGCAGATCGAAACCGCCGCCGTTCCACGACACGAGCTGCGGCGTGTATTTCTCGATCACGCGGTAGAACGACTGGATCAGCGTCGCTTCGTTGTCCTGCGGCGTGCCGAGCGAGCGCACGCGAAAACCGTTGTTGTCGCGGAACACACACGAGATCGCCGCGATCCGCTGCAGATGGTGCGGCAGGAAATCGCCGCCGGTCTTCTCGCGGCGTGCGGCAAACGCGTGTTCGGCTACCGCGGCATCGTCGAGCGTCGCGGGCAGGTCTTCCAGACGGCGAATGCCGTCGACATCGGGAATCGTCTCGATGTCAAAAACAAGGATCGGGGTCATCGGTTACAGAACGGCGTCCTTACGCACGCCGTTGGAGGCGAAGAACCGCTTGAGGCGCACCAGCGCTTCCTGCTGGATCTGCCGCACGCGCTCGCGCGTGAGCCCCATCTCGTCGGCAAGCTCCTCGAGCGTCGCCGGTTCGATGTGGTTCAGGCCGAAGCGGCGCTCGATCACATGCCGGTGCTTGTCGGACAGACGTGACAGCCACGCACGCGTCAGCGTTTCGAGCTCGCGGTGCTGCACCTCGGCGTCGGGCGACTGGCTCTGATCGTCGGGCAGCAGGTCGAGCAGGCTGCTCGCGGGATCGAGGTCGAGCGGCGCGTCGAGCGACGCCGTGTGTTCGTTGAGCGCGAGGATATCGGTGACTTCCTCGGCGGTCTTGCCGGTGAGATAGGCGATGTCGTCGATGCTGGCTTCGCGGCGCTCGGCCGCCTCGCCCGTCGACATCGAATTCTTTTCGAGATGGCGCTTCGCGCGCAGCACCTGGTTCAGTTCGCGGATCACGTGCACGGGCAGGCGCACCGTGCGCGCCTGGTTCATGATCGCACGCTCGATGCTCTGCCGGATCCACCACGTCGCGTAGGTCGAGAAACGGAAACCGCGCGTCGGGTCGAACTTCTCGATCGCGTGCATCAGGCCGAGATTGCCTTCCTCTATCAGGTCGAGCAGCGGCACGCCGCGGTTCAGGTAGCCCTTCGCGATACTGACGACGAGCCGCAGGTTGCGCTCGATCATCACCTGCCGCGCCTCGAATTCGCCGGCCTTCGCCAGACGCGAATAGCGCTGCTCTTCCTCGACGGTCAGCAGCGGCTTCACGCTGATGCGGTTCAGGTAATGCTGGATCGTGTCGGCCGTGAGCTCGGCCTGCAGCAGCGTGCGGAAATCGTCGACGTCGGGCGCGGCTTCCTGGCGGCCTTCGCGCTCGTCGTCGCCACCGTCCGTGTCGGCGTCGCGCGCCTCGAGATCGCGTTCGTTTTCCGCGACGTCGTCTTCGTCGTCCGTCGAAGCACCTACTCGCCCCACCGATGCTTGCGTGGCACGACTGATCTTCTCAGACTCGGCTTGCGGCTCGTGGCGCTTCGATTTCGGCATGGTCGTCTCGGTTATTGAGGCGGCAAATACTTCAGCGGATCGACAGGCTTACCCTGCCGGCGAACCTCGAAATGCAGCATCACGCGGTCGGCATCGCTGTTACCCATCTCGGCGATCTTCTGCCCCTTCGTCACCGCGTCCCCCTCTTTTACCATCAAAGCGCGATTGTGTGCATACGCCGTGAGGTAAGTCGCATCGTGTTTGATGATAATGAGGTTGCCGTAACCACGCAGACCGTTGCCGGAGTAAACGACGCGGCCGTCCGCCGCCGCCTTCACGGCCTCGCCGGCCGTCCCGCCGATATTGACACCCTTGTTCTTCGCATCGTCGAACCCGTTCAGCACGGGGCCGCGCGCGGGCCACGCGAACGTCACGGGGCCGCTCGGAGCAGCCGCCGTATCGCTCGACCCGATTGCCGCGGCCGGCGGCGTGGCGGCGAGCGCGGACGACGTGCCTGCAGCCGGCGCGGCCGGACCGCTGCTCAGCGGCGCGGTCGCGACCGCACCGCCGACGATCGGCGCGGCGGCCGGCGTGCCCGCGACCGCGGCGCCGGCCTGGGGCGACACGCGCAGCAGCTGGTCGACTTCGATCTGATTCGGGTTCGCCAGATTGTTCCACGCCGCGATGTCGCGGTAGTTCTGGCCGTTTTCGAGTGCGATCCGGTACAGCGTGTCGCCCGGCTTCACCCGGTAGTAACCCGGCGGCGCCGGCGGAAGCGGCGCCGCGGGCTGCGCGGCGGCGGTCGTGCCGAGCGACCCGGAGCGATCGACGACGGGCGCGTTGTCGAGCCGCGTCGCACAGGCGGCCAGTAGCGTGGAGAACGCAGCCACACAGATCGCGCGCTGGGCGAGCGTGAGCGGTTCCCTGGATCGGTTGTTTTGCATCGCGCGCAACATACTCATCGGTTTCAAATCACTCCGGATTTTAAAGGGACAAAGAAAACGCGATCAAGCCGGGACTCTCGCCATTGCGCGTGCGCGACGCGCTCGACGAGCGTGAGCACCTGGTGCTGCCCGCTCTGCGCGCCGACCGGCGCGACGAGCCGCCCGCCGATCGCGAGCTGCTCGAGCAGCGCCTGCGGCACGTCGAGCCCCGCCGCGGCGATCACGATCGCGTCGAACGGAGCCGCGGACGGCAGGCCGACACGCCCGTCGCCGTAATGCAGACGGATATTCGGCACGCGCAGCGGCCGCAGGTTCAGCTTCGCGCGCTCGTAGAGGGGCTTGATGCGTTCAATCGAATACACGTCGCGCGCCACGTGGCTCAGCACGGCGGCCTGATAGCCGCAGCCCGTGCCGATCTCGAGCACGCGCTCGAGCGTGCGGCCGGCCATCGCGAGCTCGATCATGCGCGCGACGACCGACGGCTTTGAAATGGTCTGCTGGTGGCCGATCGGCAACGCCGAATCCTCGTAGGCCTGCGTCGCGAGCCCGGGATCCACGAACAGGTGGCGCGGCACCGCGGCCATCGCGTCCAGCACGCGCGCATCGGTCACGCCGTTCGCGCGCAGCCGTTCGACCATCCGCTCGCGCACGCGTTCCGACGTGAGGGCGAATGCGCCGGCCGGCGCGATGCTCGGCGCAGCCGGCTTCGGCAGCGCAGGTTTCAGCGCGGTCGGCTTCGGTGCGGTCGCCGGTTTCGCGGCGGCGGTGCCCGACAGCGGCACCCGCGCGGCGGCCGGCTTCACCGCAACCGGTTTCAGTCCGGCTGCGGGTTTGTCGGCGGCCTTCGGCACCGCGCCCGCCGCTTGGCGTTCGCCGGCCCGACCTTCCGATTTGCGTGGCGCTCGTTTGAGATCTTCGAGCGCGAGCGGGAACCGCTTCGCGCGCTCGCCGCTCATGAAGCCCGCCCTCCGGCGCGCGCCCATTCGCGCGTCGCAGGCAGCATCTGCGTATGCGTGAGATCGAGCTGCAGCGGCGTGATCGACACGAAACCGTTTGCGACGGCGTGGAAATCGGTGCCGTCGCTGGCGTCCAGCGCGTCGCCCGCGGCGCCGATCCAGTAGATCGGCTCGCCGCGCGGGTCGGTCTGGCGAATCACCGGCTGCGACGGATGACGCTTGCCGAGGCGCGTGACCTTCCAGCCCTTCAGTTGGTCGTACGGCAGGTTCGGGATATTGACGTTCAGCAGCGGCTGGCCGGCCAGCGGATGCGCGAGGTAGTGCGCGACGATTTCCGCCGCGACGCGTGCGGCATCGGCCAGATGAGCCCAGCCCTTGTCGACCAGCGAGAACGCGATCGCCGGCACGCCGAACATGATGCCTTCGGTGGCGGCCGCAACTGTCCCCGAATAGAGCGTGTCTTCGCCCATGTTCTGGCCGTTGTTGATGCCGGACACGACGATGTCCGGCCTCATGTCGGCCATCCCCGTCAGCGCGACGTGCACCGAATCGGTCGGCGTGCCGTTCACGTAGAAGAAACCCGTACCCGCTGCGCGCTGCACCGACAGCGGCCGCGACAACGTGAGGGAATTCGACGCGCCGCTGCAGTTCTGCTCGGGCGCGATCACCGTAAGCTCGGCCAGCGGCTGCAGCGCTTCGCTGAGCGCGGCGAGACCGGGGGCGAGATAGCCGTCGTCGTTGCTGAGTAGGATTCGCATCCGGCGATTGTAACCGAGGAAAGATGGCGCGAGAGCGACAGGCCGGCCGCCGCGGACGGGCGGGTATACGCATGGGCACGCGATGCGCCGCCGCACTGCGCGGCGACATTCCGCGCGCCGGGGAAAACACCGGGCCGCCGGGTTTTCCGCCCGGAGAAAATCTCGTCGTGGAACCCTTCGTCGAGCGACCCGGCGCAAAGCACCACGCCGGCCACGCTCAGATCGCGCCCGCCTCGCGCAGCGCGGCAATCGCGTGCGCGTCGTAGCCGAGGCCGCGCAGCACCTCGTCGGTATGCTCGCCGAGCTCGGGACCGAGCCAGCGCGTTTCGCCCGGCGTGTCCGACAGCTTCGGCGTGATGTTCGGCAGCGGAATGTCGGTGCCGTCGGCCAGCTTGAAACGCTGGATCATCTGGCGTGCGACGAACTGCGGATCGGTGAACATGTCGGCCGCGCTGTAGATGCGCCCGGCCGGCACGTCGGCCGCATTGAGCACGACGAGCGCCTCGTCGATCGTGCGCGGCGCGAGCCACGCGGCGATCGCGTCGTCGATTTCCTGCGTGCGCGGCACCCGCCCGTCGTTTTGCGCGAGCGCGGGATCGTCGGCGAGGTCGTCGCGCTCGATCGCCTTCATCAGCCGCTTGAAGATCGGATCGCTGTTGCCGCCGATCACGATGCTGCCGTCGCGGCACGCGTACGTATTCGACGGCACGATGCCCGGCAGCGACGCGCCGGTGCGCTCGCGCACCATCCCGTACACGCCGTACTCGGGCACCACGCTTTCCATCATGTTGAAAACGGCTTCATACAGTGCAACGTCGACCACCTGCCCCGCGCCGCCGTTGACCTTGCGGTGATGAAGCGCCATCAGCGCGCCGATCACGCCGTGCAGCGCGGCGATCGAATCGCCGATCGAGATACCGATGCGCGGCGGCGGCAGATCCGGATAGCCGGTGATGTGACGCAGCCCGCCCATCGATTCGGCGATCGCGCCGAAGCCGGGCCGGTCGCGGTACGGGCCCGTTTGCCCGTAGCCGGACAGGCGTACCATCACGAGGCCCGGATTGTCGGCCGACAGCACGTCGTAGCCGAGCCCGAGCTTTTCGAGCAGGCCCGGACGGAAATTCTCGATCACGATGTCGGCCTCGCTCGCGAGCTGCCGCGCGATCGCCTTGCCGGCGTCGGCTTTCAGGTTCAGCGTGACCGATTTCTTGTTGCGCGCCTGCACGGACCACCACAGCGACGTGCCGCCCTGCTCCGGGTGGAGCTTGCGCCACTTGCGCAGCGGGTCGCCGCCGTTCGGATCCTCGATCTTGATCACTTCCGCGCCGAATTCGGCGAACAGCCGCGACGCGAACGGCCCCGCGATCAGCGTTCCGAATTCGAGCACTTTGACGCCCGCGAGCGGGCCCTGGCTGGTGCTCATGTGCCTCCCTGGCATGAGGAACGGCGCCGCCGGCAGGCGACGCCCGGCTTACATCGTGCGGCGGTCGAGCATCGCGCGGGCGATGGTGCCCGCGTCGACGTACTCAAGCTCGCCGCCCACCGGCACGCCGCGCGCGAGGCGCGTCACCGCCAGCCCGCGCGCCTTGAGCGTCTGGCCGAGGTAGTGGGCGGTGGCTTCGCCTTCGTTCGTGAAGTTGGTCGCGAGCACGACTTCCTTGACGACGCCGTCGGATGCGCGCCGCACGAGGCGGTCGAAATGGATTTCCTTCGGGCCGATTCCGTCGAGCGGGCTCAGTCGCCCCATCAGCACGAAATACAGCCCGCGGTAGGTCATCGTCTGCTCGAGCATGATCTGGTCGGCAGGCGTCTCGACGACGCACAGCAGCGTCGGATCACGCTCCTCGTCGCTGCAGACCTCGCAGATCTGCGCTTCGGTGAACGTGTTGCACTTCTCGCAGTGCTGCAGGTGCTCGGTCGCGAACAGCAGCGACCGGCCGAGCCGCTCCGCGCCCTCGCGATCGTGCTGCATCAGGTGAACCGCCATGCGCTGCGCGGATTTCGGCCCGACGCCGGGCAGCACGCGCAACGCTTCGACGAGAGCGGACAAGGCGGACGGCTGTTTCATACGGCGGCAAACGGTGACAAGGACGCGGCGCTCAGAACGGCAGCTTGAAGCCCGGCGGCAGCGGCAGGCCCGACGTCATGCCGCTCATCTTTTCCTGCGACGTTGCTTCGGCCTTGCGCACCGCGTCGTTGAACGCAGCGGCGACGAGATCCTCGAGCATGTCCTTGTCGTCCGCGAGCAGGCTCGGGTCGATCGACACGCGGCGCACTTCGTTGCGGCACGTCATCGTCACCTTGACGAGGCCGGCGCCCGACTGCCCTTCGACCTCGATCAGCGCAAGCTGCTCCTGCATCTTCTTCATGTTTTCCTGCATTTGCTGCGCTTGCTTCATCAGTCCGGCGAGGTTGCCTTTCAACATGGGAATACTCCTTCTTGATCGTATGAAAACCGGCACGCGGCGCGTGCCGGCCGATGTGTGCGGGGCGTGATTGTGCCTGTCGCGGGGCGGTCAGTTCAATGGAGCGTGGGCGGTGCACCGTCCGGCGCCGAATCGGCGAGCGGGCGCACCGACCCCTCGACGATGCGCGCACCGAAGTCGCGCACGAGCTGCTGGACGAACGGATCGCCGTGAATCTCCTGCTCGGCTTCGCGCTGGCGCGCCGCGCGCGCGGCCGCATCGAGCGCCGCCGCGGTGCGCCGGGCGGGCCCGACCTCGACGCTCACCTCGACCGGCTTGCCGAGCGCATCGGCCAGTGCGGCCTTCAGCTTCGCCACCTGCGCGGCGTCCGCATACTGCGGCACCGGCACCGACAACTTCAATGCGCTCGCATCGACGGCCGTCAGCTCGCTGTTGAACGCGAGCTGGTACGCGACGCCCTTCAGCGGCAGCCGCGCAGCCAGCGCCGGCCATTCGCCGTCGAAGCCGATCGGATCGAGCGCGATCGCGGGCGGCAACGGACGCGTGTCGATCGGCGCGGTCGGACGCGCGTCCGCCGGCTTCGGCGTCACGCGTACATCGTCTGGACCGCTGTCGAACACCGGCACGAAGCCGTCGTCGGAACCGCCGAACATTTCGTCGGCGCTGAGCGGCACGTAGTCGTCCGGCGGGATGTCTTCCCACGGCGGCGACGGCTGGCGCGAATCGGCTGCCTGCGGCGCGCGGGCGACGGCACGCGGCGTCGGCACCTGGACGGCGGGACGCGGCGCGGCCGGTTTCTCGGCGGCCGGCTGGGATGCCGCCGGCTTCGCTGCCGCGCCTGCGCGCCCGCGGTCCGACGACACGCGCATCCCTGCATTGCGCAGCACGTCGAGCGCGGCGGCAGCACCGCCCGCCCGCGCCGCCGGACGGGCGGCGGCCGGCTCGGGCGACACGGCGCGCGGCGCCGGTTCGGGTTGCGGCGCCGGTTCGTCGTTTCGCTGCACGGCGGCAACGGCCGCCGGCTCGGGTTCACGGGTGGGAGGCGGCGCGTCGCCGGCGGGCGCTGCCTTCTCGTCCGGCTGCGGCTGCGGCGGCTCGATCGCTCGAGCGTCGGCCGCGACCGGTGCCGACGCTGCCTTTTCG
>NZ_LZXX01000119.1:0-16403 GCF_001729305.1 Burkholderia sp. A2
GTTTTTGCATTTCGGCGTCCAAAAAAGCATGTGGCGAAGCGTTCCGAGGCTACTCCGCTTTCCGCTTACGCAATCCATCGCAGCGCCGATCTCCTCATTCAGCGCTCTGCCGTTCTTGAGCCCCTCCGCGATTGTGTCGTCTGGATCTCTCGCTCCTCCCGCCAACCAGAGCCGTCCATCTTCAGACCGATTCCGGCCAATGCCATACTTCGCATGACGATGTTGTGATGATCGGTGATGAGCGATATTGATCGACAATGATCGATAAATACGGCTTTTTGGCGAGAAATCTCCGCACCTGCGCGTTCTCGAGCACCGTGTCATATGCGTCACTCGGCGAATGCAGCGCGAAATCATCACAAAAATCTATGCGCATAAAGTTCATTCGCGCAACAGGCACGGCAGAGCGTGGAGCAAGCCCTTCGGGGTAATATCATCGTTCGTCCCGATTCCCGGGTGCTTGCCCGCATCCACCGGCGATCGGCGCTTTTTGCATTCCGTCTCTCGCATCGTTCATGACTGACAGCCCCGCCCAAGGTGGTCGGACGACCGACTTCTTGCCGTATCTCGTCGCCGCGACGTTCTTCATGGAGTATCTCGACACGACAGTGATCGCGACCGCGCTGCCCCAAATGGCGCGCTCGTTCGACGTCGGGCCGAATGCGCTGAGCCTCGGGATGACGGCCTATATGCTGGCGCTGGCGGTGTTTATTCCTATCAGCGGCTGGATCGCGGATCGCTATGGTTCGCGCACCGTCTTCGCGAGTGCGATCGTCGTCTTTACCGGCGCGTCGGTGCTGTGCGGGCTCTCCGAAGGCGTGATCTCGTTCACGGCTGCCCGGCTGCTGCAGGGTGTCGGCGGGGCGATGATGGTGCCGGTCGGGCGGATGATCGTCGTGCGCAGTACCGAGAAGGCGAAGCTGATGCGTGCGATCGCGACGATCACGTGGCCGGGCATCGTCGCGCCCGTCGTTGGGCCGCCGATCGGCGGCTTCATCACGACCTATGCATCGTGGCGATGGATCTTCCTGTTGAACGTCCCGTTCGGCGTGGCCGCGCTGGTTTGTACCTGGCTGATTGTCCGGAATACGCGGGCCGACGAGCAACGGCCGCTCGACTGGGTCGGCTTCGTGCTGGCCGGTGGCGCCTTGACCTGCCTGCTGATCGGCACCGAAGCGGCCGGCCAGCAGGATGTCGACTTCATGCGCGCGGCTGTCCTGTTGGGCGCAAGCGTGTTGTTCGGCATCGCCGCATGGTTGCATGCGCGACGCTGCGCGCATCCGTTGCTCGATTTCACGACGCTGAACGTGCCGACGTTTTCGGTGACGGTAGTCACCGGCTCGATCACGCGGATGGCGATCAACGCCGTCCCGTATCTGCTGCCGCTGCTGTTCCAGATCGGTTTCGGGCTGTCGCCGTTCCAGTCAGGGCTGCTGCTGCTCGCGAGCGCGCTCGGCAATCTCGGGATGAAGGCGGGCACGTCGTGGATCCTCGACCGTTACGGCTTTCGGCGCGTTGCGCTCGTTGACGTGACGATCGTCGGCGTCTTCACGATCGCATGCGGCTGGCTGACCGCGTCGACGCCGCTGGCGATCACGTTGTTCGTCGTATTCGTCTACGGGCTTACGCGGTCGATGCAGTTCACCACGCTCGCGACGCTGGCTTATGCGGATATCCCGGCTCGGCAGACGAGCGCGGCCAGCACGCTGTGGAGCGCCGCGCAGCAGATGACGATCGGGATGGGGATCGCGTTCGGTGCATTGTCGCTGCGGCTTGCGGCATGGGTGCGCGGCGATGCGGCCGGCATGCATTACGTGCTCGACGATTTCCGCTGGGCGTTCGTCGCGGCCGGCGTGCTGGCGCTGCTGACGTTGCCGGGCTACGCGCGGCTGGCTCTCGATGCCGGCGACCGACTGCGGGCCAGCGTGGCGCGAGGATAGGCCGGACCGCAAATCATATTGGTGGGGCGACAGGTGAGTGCGCATGTTTTGCCGTGCTCACCGGCAGCGCTGATTCATTGCGACCGCGATCCCTTGACGGTCTGCGCGATCGGTTCTCAATCGCCGCGGGGGAGCGGCGTTCTGGCCCACAATGCTCGTCCGGAACGCTTTCCTGACGATGACCTGCGATGCCCGGGACGAGCTGAATGCGAGGCGCGATAAGCGGCGCGGCAGCAGCGCAGCTGTCCCGGCTCCCGCTACTGCGCGTCATGGAAGATGATGCCGACCGTGTGACGATGGCCGCTTCGGATCCGGCTCACGCCGTGGCGCAGGTTGACGCGATAGACGCCACGCGTTCCCTGCACGGGCCGGCCGTGTACCGCGAAGATCACTGCGTCGCCTTGCGTCAGCGACACCACTTCCGCACGCGACTGCATGCGGGGTCGCTGCTCCGTCAACACGAACTCCCCGCCACTGAAATCGCGGCCCGGCGCCGATAGCAGAATTGCGACCTGCAGCGGAAACACGTGCTCGCCATACAGGTCTTGGTGGAGGCAGTTGTAGTCGTCGGCGCCGTATTGCAGGATCAGCGGCGTCGGTCGCGTCTGTCCCGCCGCGTGGCAGCGACGGAGGAACATCGCATGGTCTTTTGGATAACGGACATCGATCCCGAGCGCCTGATTCCAGCGATTCGCGATCGGCGCGAGATGCGGGTAGATCGTCGTGCGCAGCTCGGCGATGATCGCAGGCAGCGGATACGCGAAATACTTGTACTCGCCGCGACCAAAGCCGTGCCGCGCCATCACGACTCGTGAACGATAGAGCGCGTCGCGCGGATAGAGCGACGCGAGCGCATCGCACTCGCTTGCCGACATCAGGCCCGGCACGCGCGCGCATCCGTAGCGATCGAGTTCGGCAGCGACGCCCGGCCAGTCGAGGGAGTCGACGCGTTGCGCGATGTTCACCGGTTCGACGGCAGGTTGCAGATCGAGAATGTTCACGGGCGTACCTCAGGGCATCGGCAGTGTGGCGCCGTGCGGTCGCGCACGGTCGAATCCACGATGAAAGCTGATGAACCCAGTCTAGCGGCGTCCGGGCGCCGGTACGTTCCAGATCTTGCGCTTCAATTCCGGCCAGGAAACGGGGAAACGTCGAAGGCGCGGCGTCGACACACTGAATGTGGCGACGGGCCGGAGCAGAGAGGCAGAGCGGCGGAGAAGCAGAGAAGCGCCAGATCCAACCTGCCGCGGCGGGTAGCCGGCTATCGCCCGCCACCCGCCGCATACACGATCAGGCCAGCGACCGGAACAACCAGTAAAGCCCTGCCGCCAGCGCGATCGACGCCGGCAGCGTCAGCACCCATGCGAGGACGAGGCTGCGCACGGTGCTCCATTGCAGCCCGGAGCCGTTCGCCGCCATCGTGCCTGCGACACCCGACGACAGTACGTGAGTCGTCGACACGGGCAGCCCGTACATGTCGGCGGCGCCGATCGTCAGCATCGCGACCAGTTCGGCCGATGCGCCCTGTCCGTACGTCAGATGCTGCTTGCCGATTTTTTCGCCGACGGTCACGACGATCCGCTTCCAGCCGACCATCGTGCCAAGGCCCAGCGCGATCGCGACGGCGACCTTCACCCATGTCGGAATGAACTTCGTCGCGTGGTCGAGCTGCTTGCGATAGTTGTCGATCGCGAGCTTGTCGTCAGCGGCGAACGCGGGCTGGCCCGACTTCTCCATCAGACGAATGGCTTCGGACACCAGATACATCGTGTTGCGGACGTTGTCGACATCGCGCTGCGGCACGGCCGCCATCGAGCCCGACGCACCGACGGCGGTTGCGAGCGACGTGGACAACTGCGCGACGGCCGGCAGCACGGCGGGCGTCAGTTCGCGATGCTGCACGTAGTGTTCGACATCGGCGCGCGGGTTCGCGGACGGCGCGACGCCGTTCGTATACTTCCCGAACGTCGCAGCCGCCTGGTTCGCGACCGCCACGAAGGTCTGCGATTCGGCGGGCGTGACGGCCTTGTTCAGCGCATACGCGGTGGGCACCGTGCCGATCAGGATCAGCATGATGAGGCCCATCCCTTTCTGCCCGTCGTTCGACCC
Source organism: Burkholderia sp. A2 (assembly GCF_001729305.1). Classification (NCBI taxonomy): domain Bacteria; kingdom Pseudomonadati; phylum Pseudomonadota; class Betaproteobacteria; order Burkholderiales; family Burkholderiaceae; genus Burkholderia; species Burkholderia sp. A2. The sequence continues at coordinate 4,050 of NZ_LZXX01000119.1, forward strand.
GTGTGCGAACGACACGCCGGTGCAGGTGAGGATCAGCAGGCAGCGAATCCAGAACGGCGGCGGCTGATCCTTCGGCGGCTCCTTGTACAGCTCAGGAATCCGCACGGCGGCCTTCAGCACGAGCAGCAGCAGCGACGCACACAGGAAGCCGACGATCGGCGAGAACAGCAGCGACTTGCCGACGCCGAGCGCCTGGCCCCAGTCGACGCCGCTCGTGCCGGACGGCCCGTGCAGCAGCTGGTTCATCAGCCCGACGCCGATGATCGACCCGATCAGCGTATGCGAGCTCGACGACGGCAACCCGAAATACCAGGTCGCGAGGTTCCAGACGATCGCGGCGATCAGCAGCGCGAACACCATCGCGAAGCCCGAGCCGCTGCCGACCTGCAGGATCAGCTCGACCGGCAGCAATTGCAGGATGCCGAACGCGACGGCGCCGCTCGAGACCATCACGCCGAGGAAGTTCCACATGCCCGACCAGATCACCGCGACGTTCGGCGTCAGCGAGTGCGTATAGATCACGGTCGCGACCGCATTCGCGGTGTCGTGGAAGCCGTTGACGAATTCGAAGCCGAGCGCGATCAGCAGCGCGGCGCCGAGCAGCAGGTACGGGAACAGCGTCCCTTCGCGGACCGGCGCCAGATCGTCGACCAGGTGCGTGGCGATATAGACGGCGCCGAGCACGAGCACCAGCAGGAACGCGGCATAGCCGATCTGCCGGGTGCGTGCGACGGAACCCGGATTGTTCGGGGCGGATGAAGCAGGTTGATTCATGACGGCATCTCGTGAGGGAACCGCGTCCGATCCTAGCTGCGGCTAGCAGTCAGTTTGATGACAGTCGGGACGACGAACGGCGTGTCTTACAGAGGTGTAAGGCGAGCGGTGGCATGCGACGCGTCGGCGCGCATCGTGCGCTCACATAGTGAACAGCACAGTGGCCTACGCGCTGGTGTCGCGCTGGTTATTGCCCGTCTCGGCCAACGTCCAGCCGGCCGACGATGCGACGAATGTCGTGCACGACAGCGGCGCGACGTCGACACGCGCGGCCGCCTCGAGGCTCGTCCGCCGCACGTGCGCGATGGCCGCGCGGACGATCGGCGCATGCGTGATCGCGACGACATCGCGATCGGTCGGCAGCGTGCTCAACCATCTGCCGACCCGATGCGCGGCGGCGTCGAACGATTCTCCGCGATGCGGCGACGCGGACGGCGTGCCGATCCACGCAGCAAGTTCGTCGGGCAGGTCGCGCGCGAGATCGTGCAGCCGTTTGCCGCGCCAGTCGCCGTAGTCGATGTCGCGTAGCGCATCGTCGATGTCGGCGTGCAGCCCGAGCGCATCGGCGGTCTGCGTTGCGCAGCGTGCCGGGCTGCACAGCACGAGCGAGCCGGCAGCATCCGCCCACCGACCGCGCAGCGCAGCGGCTTCGGCGAGCCCGTGCGCGTCGAGCAGGTCGTCGTCGGGAAACGTGCCGGTGCGCATCGCGCGGGTCGATGCGTGTGCGATCAGGCAGAGCGAGGCAGGCATGGTCATGTCGGTTGTCGGATGATCCGGAACGGGCCGCGCCGACTCGTGTGTCATCGCTTCAATACGCGAACGTTCGCGCGTACAATTCGCCCGATACGAAGCGCGGAAGCCGGTGCAATTCCGGCGCGGTCGCGCCACTGTAACCGGGGAATCGACGATCCCGGAAGCCAGACCTGCCTTCGTACCCATCCATCATTTGTCGGGGCGCGATTCCCCTGAGGTGCATCCATGAGCGAAGCAGTGCTGAAGCCGGCGGTCGTGCCGGCACCCATCCCCGTCCGTGAGCTGTTGCCGTGGGCCGTGTTCGTCGGCCTGATCCTGCTGCTCGCCCTGTATTTCGTCGGTGCGGAACAGGGCGCGACGTCGCTCGTGCCGGGCATGGTCGTCCACGAATTCGTCCACGACGGCCGCCATCTGCTCGGCTTTCCCTGCCACTGACGCGGAGCCTACGATGGTCGGAAAGCTGCTCATGCGCGGGATGCTCGCAGGCATCGCCGCGGGCCTCCTCACGTTCGGTTTCGCCAGGATCGTCGGCGAACCGCAAGTCGATCAGGCAATCTCCCTCGAAGAAAAAACCGCCGCCGCTCAAGGCGAGGCGCCGGAACCCGAGCTGGTCAGCCGCCACACGCAGGCCGGCCTCGGGCTGCTGACGGCCGTCGTGACCTACGGCGCGGCATTCGGCGGGCTGTTCTCGCTGGTCTTCGCGTATGCGTACGGACGCGGCAGCCGCCTGCCGGCACGGCCGCTGGCCGCGTGGCTCGCGCTGGCGGCGTTCGTCGCGCTCGTGATCGTGCCGAACCTCAAGTACCCGGCCAATCCGCCGTCGGTCGGCGACCCCGACACGATTGGCTATCGCACGGGGCTGTTCTTCCTGATGATCGCGATCTCGGTCGCGACGATGGTGTTCTCGGTCAGCGTGCGCCGCCATCTGCTGGCGAAGCTCGGCCAGTGGAACGCATCGATCGTCGCCGGGCTCGTGTTCGTTGCGATCATCGCGGCCGTGCAGATCGGGCTGCCGTCGGTCAGCGAGCTGCCCACCGATTTCCCGGCGGCCTTGCTGTGGAAGTTCCGCGTGGCGGCCATCGGCATGCAGGTGATCATGTGGACGACGATCGGCCTGCTGTTCGGCGCGTGGGTCGAGCGCGGCGAACGCGCCGGCATGCGCGCCGCCTGACGCGCAGGCAACCGGGCGCGCCTAGCGCAGCATGCGCGGCGCGCTCCAGGTCGACTCGCGCGCCAGCGCGACGAACGCGGCCAGATAGTCGATTGCTGCGTCCGCCTCGCGGATGCCGAGGAAGATCTGCTTCGCGATGCCGTTCTTGCCGAGCTTGACCGGCACGACGGGCATCCGGTCCGCATACTCGTCGGCAAGCCACCGCGGCAGCGCGGCTACGCCGCGCCCGCTCGCGACCATCTGCAACATGATGTCGGTCGTCTCGATCGACTTGTGCCGCCGCGGCACGATGCCGGCCGGCGTCAGGAACTGGTTGTAGATGTCCAGCCGGTCGGTTTCGACCGGGTACGTGATCAGGATCTCGTCGGTCAGTTGCTCGGGCGTCACGTAGTCGACGTTCGCGAACCGGTGCGAATCCGCGACCACCAGCACCTGTTCGTAGTCGAACACCGGATCGAAGCGCAGCCCCGGCTTGTTCAGCGGATCGGGCGTCACGAGCACGTCGATGTCGTAACCGAACAGCGCGCCGATGCCGCCGAACTGGAAGCGCTGCTTCACGTCCACGTCGACGTCGGGCCAGCGCGACAGGTACGGCGACACGACCTTCAGCAGCCACTGGTAGCACGGGTGGCACTCCATCCCGATGCGCAGCGTGCCGCGCTCGCCCTTCGCGTACTGCTTCATCCGTTCCTCGGCGAGCTCGAACTGCGGCAGCAGGCGGTTCGCCAGCTTCAGCAGATACTGGCCGCCCTGCGTGAGCCGCAGGCCGCGGCCTTCCCGGTCCCAGATCGGTGTGCCGAGCTGCTGTTCGATTTTCCTGACGGTATGGCTGAGTGCCGATTGCGTGAGGTGCAGCGCGTTGGCCGCCGCGGTCAGCGAGCCCTGGCGCTCGACTTCACGAATGACGACGAGATGGAATCGTTCGAGCATGGATCGCGTGCATCCCATCGATGCATGAAAAATGTTAATGGATGAATGAAATAATGCCATTTTATTTCATGGTTTGAAATCCCTATGATGGCTGCCGGATCTTCATTTTTTCTCTGGACGGCAGCTTCATGGTCACGACACACAACCTCGGTTTTCCGCGCATCGGCGCGAAGCGCGAACTCAAGTTCGGTCTCGAACGCTACTGGAAGGGCGAATCGTCGCGCGACGAACTGAAGGCGCTTGGCGCCGAGTTGCGCCGGCGTCATTGGCACGACCAGCGCGATCTCGATCTCGCGCCGATCGGCGACTTCGCGTTCTACGACCAGGTGCTCGACATGAGCTTCACGCTTGGCAACCTGCCGAAGCGCGTGCAGGATTTCCACGGCGATGCGCTCGACAACGCTTTCCGCGTCGCGCGCGGCCGTTCGGCGCAGTCGACGGAAGAGCATGCGGCATGCTGCGGCGGGGTGGCGGCCGGTGAAATGACGAAGTGGTTCGACACGAACTACCACTACATCGTGCCGGAGTTCCATGTGGACACGAACTTCTCGCTCGATCCGTCGCGTCTGCTCCAGCAGCTCGCCGAAGCGAACGCACAGGGCGTGCGCGCAAAGCCGGTGATGCTCGGCCCCGTCACGTACCTGTGGCTCGGCAAGGCGAAGGACGATTTCGATCGCCTCGCGCTGCTGCCGAAGCTGCTGCCGGTGTACGGCGCGCTGCTCGACACGCTGACCGCGCAGGGCGTCGAATGGGTACAGATCGACGAGCCGATCCTCGTGACCGAGCTCGACGCCGAATGGCGCGATGCGTTCCGCACCGCGTATGAGGCGCTGGAAACGCGCCGCATCAAGCTGCTGCTCGCCACGTACTTCGGCCAGCTTCAGGACAACCTGGCGCTCGCGGCGTCGCTGCCGGTCGACGGCCTGCATATCGACGCGATCAACGCACGCGACGAAATCGACGCGCTGGTGCGCGAGCTGCCGCCGGAGCGCGTGCTGTCGGTCGGCGCGATCAACGGCCGCAACGTCTGGAAGACCGACCTGAACGCCGCGCTCGACTGGCTCGAGCCGCTTGCGGAGCAACTGGGCGACCGGCTGTGGCTCGCGCCGTCATGCTCGCTGCTGCACGTGCCGGTCGATCTCGCGAGCGAGGAGACGCTCGACGCGGAAATCCGCTCGTGGCTCGCGTTCGCGCTGCAGAAGCTCGACGAGCTGAAGGTGCTCGCGACCGCGCTGAACGAAGGCCGGGACAAGGTGGCCGATGTGCTCGCCGCGAATGCCGCCGCGATCGATTCGCGCCGCCGCTCGCCGCGCGTGAACAACCCGGCGGTGAAGGCCGCGCTCGCGCGCATCGACGCGCAGCTCGGCAACCGCGCGAGCCCGTATACGCAGCGTGCATCGAAGCAGTCGGCGCGCCTGAACCTGCCGGCGTTCCCGACGACGACGATCGGCTCGTTCCCGCAAACCGCCGAAATCCGCCAGGCGCGCAGCCGGTTCAAGGCCGGCGCGCTGGACGAAGCCGGCTATCGCGCGGCGATGCAGGCCGAGATCGAACGCAGCGTGCGCGAACAGGAATCGCTCGAACTCGACGTGCTCGTGCACGGCGAAGCCGAGCGCAACGACATGGTCGAATACTTCGGCGAGCAGCTCGACGGCTATGCATTCAGCCAGTTCGGCTGGGTGCAGTCGTACGGTTCGCGCTGCGTGAAGCCGCCGATCCTGTTCGGCGACATCAGCCGCCCGAAGGCGATGACGGTCGAATGGATCGCCTATGCGCAGTCGCTGACGGACAAGCCGATGAAGGGCATGCTGACCGGCCCCGTGACGATCCTGAACTGGTCGTTCGTGCGCGACGACCAGCCGCGCTCGGTATCGTGCTACCAGCTTGCGCTGGCGATCCGCGACGAAGTGCTCGATCTCGAGAAGGCCGGCGTGCGCGTGATCCAGATCGACGAAGCGGCGCTGCGCGAAGGGCTGCCGCTGCGCCGCGCGCAATGGAGCGACTACCTGAAGTGGGCGGTCGAGTCGTTCCGCATCACCGCGAACGGCGTGCAGGACGATACGCAGATCCACACGCACATGTGCTATTCGGAGTTCAACGACATCATCGCGTCGATCGCCGACATGGACGCGGACGTGATCACGATCGAGACGTCGCGCTCCGACATGGAGCTGCTCGATGCGTTCGACACCTTCAAGTATCCGAACGAAATCGGCCCGGGCGTGTACGACATCCACTCGCCGAACATCCCGACGCAGGATCATATCGTCGGGCTGATGAAGAAGGCGGCCGAGCGGATTCCGGCGGAACGTCTGTGGGTGAACCCGGACTGTGGGCTGAAGACGCGTCAGTGGGCGGAAGTGATTCCGGCACTGACGAACATGGTCGCCGCCGCTAAGACGCTGCGCAGCCAGGTGCGGTAACCACGCAGCGAACGCCGTGCGGTGCCGTCGCGATCGACGATCGTCGATCGGATGAAAAAAAACGACCCGCGGAAGCGGGTCGTTTTGCGTCATGCATGCCTTTGCGACAGGCGCTACGCGGTGCGCGTGCCGCGCGGCAGCGCGTCGTCCGCCTTGCCGGGCGCGCCCGCATCGTCGATGCCGACGCGGCGCGAGATCAGCCACACGCACAGCGACGACAGCATGGCGGCGCTCGTGTACTGGAGCGCGAGCGGCCACCATTGCGGCGCGGTGTTCTGCGCGATGATGGTCGCGACGAGCGGCGTGAGACCACCGGCGAGCGCGCCGCACACCTGGTACGCGATCGAGATCGCCGTATAGCGGATCCGTGCGACGAAGATGCCGCTGACGAAGCCCGCGACGACCGAGTAGTAGCCCGATTCAGCGAGCGTCGCGAGGCCGACGCCGACCGTGATCGACACCGGCGTGCCCAGGTGCACGAGCGGCAACATCACGAACGGGACGATCATCGCCCACGCGCCGGTGATCAGCAGCACGCGCGTGGTGCCGAAGCGCTGCGCGAGGAACGCGGCCGCGAGCTGCACGACGAACTGCAGCACCGCGACGATGGTCATGCAATGCAGCACCATCGACCGGTCGAGCGACAGGAACTGGGTCGCGTAGCTGATCATGAAGATGTTGCTGAAATACACGCCGGCGATCCCGTACACGTTCGCGCCGATCGCGAGCAGCAGCAGCGGCCAGACCTTGAGCGCTTCGCGCAGCGGCTTTTGCGCGATGTTGCCGCTCTTCCTGACTTCCTCGAACTCGGGCGATTCCGACACGCTGGCGCGGATCACGAAGCCGACGATCAGCAGCACCGAGCTCGCGAGGAACGGCACGCGCCAGCCCCAGCTCATCATGTCGTCCTTCGACAGCGTGCTGATCGCGCCGAACGCGAGCATCGACAGGATCAGGCCGCTCGCGCTGCCCAGCTGCGCGAACGACGCGAAGAACGTGCGCTTGCCTTCGGGCGCATGCTCGCCGGCCAGCAGCACCGCGCCGCCCCATTCGCCGCCGACCGCGATGCCTTGCAGCACGCGCATCAGCACGAGCAGGATCGGTGCGATCACGCCGGCTTGCGCATGCGTGGGCAGCAGACCGATCGCGACCGTCGACACGGCCATCAGCATCAGCGTCGCGAGCAGCGACCGCTTGCGGCCGAAGCGGTCGCCGAGATAGCCGAACATCACGCCGCCGAGCGGCCGCGCGAAGAAGCCCACCGCGAACGAGCCGAACGACGCGAGCAGGCTGATGAAGCGGTTTTCGCCGGGAAAGAACAGCGGCCCGAACACGATGGCGGCGGCGGTCGCATAACTATAGAAGTCGTACCACTCGATCGTCGTGCCGACGAACGAAGCGAGCGCCGCCCGCTTCGGTTGCTTGACGGAAGTCCCCATCTGTTATGTGCTCCTCTGGAATCCTCTGATTTGGAATGGGTCGTGTAGCGGGATCGGTCGTCAGTCGCGATAAGCGACGCCCGGCAGCACGCACAGCAGCTCGTACGCGAGGTTCGCGCCGAGCAGCGCCGTGGTGCCGAACGGGTCGTACGGCGGCGCGACTTCGACGAGATCGCAGCCGACGATGTTCAGCCCCTTCGCGCCGCGGATGATCTCGAGCGCCTGCGGCACCGTGAGGCCCGCGATTTCCGGCGTGCCGGTGCCCGGTGCGTAGGCCGGGTCGATGCCGTCGATGTCGAATGTGATGTAGACGGGCGTGTCGCCGATGCGTGCGCGCACTTCTTCCATCAGCGGCGCGAGCGACTTGTTCCAGCATTCCTCGGCCTGGACCACGCGGAAGCCCTGCTCGCGGCACCAGTCGAAATCCTCGGCCGCGTAGCCGGTGCCGCGCAGGCCGATCTGCGTGACCTTGTCGCCGTGCAGCAGCCCTTCCTCGACCGCGCGGCGGAACGGCGTGCCGTGCGCGATCTTTTCGCCCATCATCGTGTCGTTCACGTCGGCGTGTGCATCGACGTGGATCAATGCAACCTTGCCGTGCTTGCGGTGGATCGCGCGCAGGATCGGCAGCGCGATCGTATGGTCGCCGCCGAGCGTGATCGGCTTGCAGTCGTGCTCGAGAATCGCGTCGTACGCGGCCTCGATGCGGGCGATCGAATCGTGCAGGTTGTACGGGTTGATCGCGACGTCGCCGATGTCGGCGATCTGCAGCGAATCGAAGGGAGCCGCGCGCGTGGCCATGTTGTACGGGCGCAGCAGCACGGATTCGGTGCGGATCTGGCGCGGGCCGAAGCGCGCGCCGGTGCGGTTGGACGTGCCGAGATCGAACGGCACGCCGACGAAACACGCGTCGAGGCCTTCGGCGCTCGACACGTGCGGCAGGCGCATCATCGTCGCGATGCCGCCGGAGCGCGGCATTTCATTGCCGCCGAGCGGCTGGAAATGGATGGGGTCGTTCATGGGGTCGTCTCTTCCGGTGTGGGGTTGCCGTATCATGCGACGCGGCCTGGCGCACAGTTTTACGCGCTCCGCCGGGAAAGAAGAATGCGAAGATATCGACGTAAACATCGATCTTCATCGATGTATGGAAGGGGATGAACGTGCTGGGGAACCTGTCGACCCTCGATCTGCGGTTGATCCGCGTGTTTCTCGCGGTCACGGACGCGGGCGGCGTGTCGGCCGCGCAGGCGATGCTGAACGTCGGCCAGTCGACGATCAGCGCGCAGCTGTCGTCGCTCGAGACGCGGCTCGGCTACCGGCTCTGCGAGCGCGGCCGCAGCGGCTTCCGGCTCACGCCGAAGGGCGAGCGGTTCCATGCGATGAGCCGCAAGCTGCTCGCGGCGCTCGACGAATTCGGGATGGCCGCGCGGCACATGGATCGCCAACTGGTCGGCACGTTGAACATCGGCCTGATCGGTCATACGCCGGTCAGCCAGAACGCGCGGATCGCCGAGGCGATCGCCGCGTTCCGCACGCGCGACGAGGCCGTGCGCTTCTCGATCTCGGTGCGCGCGCCCGGCGATCTCGAGGAAAAGCTGCTGAGCAACGAGATCCAGATCGCGGTCGGCTATTTCTGGCATCGCGTGCCGACGCTGCACTACACGCCGCTGTTCATCGAGCGGCAGGTCGCGTACTGCGGCCGCGGCCATCCGCTGTTCGATCGCGCCGGCACGCTGACGCCGGCCGACGTCGCCGGCTTCGAGTGGGCCTGGCGCTCGTATCCGTTGCCGGAGGCGCAGATGTCGACGACGCCCGATCGCGTGACCGCGACCGCGGACAACATGGAGGCCGTCGCGCTGCTGATCCTGTCCGGCCATCACCTCGGCTACCTGCCGCAGCACTTCGCGGCGCCGTATGTCGCGCAGGGGCTGCTCGCGCCGCTCAATCCCGATCGACTGCGCTACGAGGTCACGTTCCACATGGTCGTGGCGCGAGACGGGCGTGGCGATCCGGTCGTCGAAGCATTTCTCGAGGATCTCGAACGCGCGCATCAGGCGCCCGACGTGGTGTGACGCCTGCGCGGCCGAAACCGTGAACGAGCGTTGCGCGCGGGCGGCTTGCCGGCCCGGCGTGCATCAGGGCACCGGCAACCCGGCGTCGTGCTTCACCTCGCGCAGCGACAGCGCCGATTCGATCGACGTGACGCCCGGCAGCATCCGCAGCGAATCCCGCAGGAACGTGCCGTAGTCGTCGAGATCGCGCGCGACCACCTGCAGCAAGTAGTCGGCCGTGCCCGCGACGTTGTGGCACGCAAGGATTCGCTCGATGCCGAGCACTTCCCGTTCGAACCTGTCGGCGACCTTGCGGTCGTGCGTCGCGAACCGCACGAGCACGAACGCGACCACGCCGAAGCCGAGCGCCTGGCGCGACAGCTGCGCGCGATAGCGCGCGATGTAGCCGTCGTTTTCGAGACGTTTCAGGCGCCGCGCGCAAGGCGTCTCGGACAGGCCGACGGATTCGGCGAGCCGCGCGATCGGCAGGCGGCCGTCGCGTTGCACCGCGGCGAGGATCGCGCGGTCGGTTTTATCGAGGTCGGTCATATTGGCGGAATCCTTGTCGTGATTCCGTGATTGTGGCGGATTCCCCTAAGAATCGCCATTCCTGAGCCAAAGTTGGCCAATAATCCCTCTGCCTTCAGCGGCAACATATCGTCATTGAAGGACGGGGCAGACCATGATTTCCACGCATTTGGTGTTGATTTATCTCGCCGCGCTCGCGGCCATTTACGCGGTGCCCGGGCCCGACATGGCGCTCGTGCTGCAGACCAGCATCGGCCGCGGCGTGCGCCCGGGAATGGCGGCGGCGGCCGGCCTGTCGCTCGCGCGCACCGCGCACGTGACGCTGTCGGCGTGCGGCGTCGCGGCACTGATCCGCAGCGCGCCGTGGCTGTACGAGGTGATCCGCTACGGCGGCGCGGTCTATCTCGCGTATGTCGCGATCCAGGTGTTCCGCTCGCCGGTGTTCGCGCTCGGCGACGGCGACGCGGCGGCGGGAGCGTTGCGGCAATCGTTCGTGAAGGGGCTGCTGACCAACCTGCTGAACCCGAAGGCGCTGCTGTTCTGCTCGGTGCTGCTGCCGCAGTTCGTGCGGCCCGAGGCCGGGCCGGTCGTCTGGCAGATGTTCGAGCTCGGCGCGCTGCTGGTGGCGACCGGCGTGTGCTTCGACCTCGCGTGCGTGTTCGGCGCGTCGCGCATCGCGGCGTGGATGCGCGCGCATCCGCTCGCGCAGACGGTGCAACGCTGGACCTTTTCCGCTGCGTTGATCGGTTTCGCACTGCGGTTGTCGATGGACTGATTGAGCGCCGCTGCATGGCCGCCGCGCGGGTAGGTAGGCCGCGCGGGCACGCCATGCGTGAATCGACACAGGCCGCGCGCGATGCCGGCCTTCGCGCGTGCGCGTTGCCGCAGAAGGGCGTGCGCGCAAATCGTCTGACTGTTCTAAACTTCCTCTAGCTTCGCGATCGCAAACGCGCCGTCGCAAACGCGCCGTCGCAAACGCGCCGTCGCAAACGCGCCGTCGCAAACGCGCCGTCGCAAAACGCGCCGTCGCGAGTCGACTGACCGAACGGAACCGTCTTCCGCGGGCTATGTCCGATTTCCTGGCTGTTCCGTGCAACGCGGTACCAAGGAGGGTCTGAACATGGCAAGGCATCTTCAAGCCGACCGTGAACCCCGTATCGTCGCCGAGTCCAAGTGTCTCGGCCGGTGCGATCCGGCAGAACGCATCCACGTCACGATCATGTTGCGGCGGCAGGAAGAAGGGCAACTCGATGCATTGGTCCACCAGCTCGCCACCGGCGACGCCGGCGCGAAACCGCTGTCGCGCGACACGTTCGCGCAGCGTTTCTCCGCCAATCCCGACGACATCCGCAAGACCGAGGACTTCGCACACCGTCATCAACTGACGGTCGATCGCGTCGACCCGGTCGAAAGCGTCGTCGTGCTGTCCGGCACGATCGCGCAGTTCGAAGCCGCGTTCAGCGTGAAGCTCGAGCGTTTCGAGCATCGGTCGATCGGCCAGTATCGCGGCCGTTCGGGCCCGATCGCGCTGCCCGACGAGCTCGGCGATGCGGTGACGGCCGTGCTCGGTCTCGACAGCCGGCCGCAGGCGCGGCCGCACTTCCGCTTCCGTCCGCCGTTCAAGCCGGCGCGCGGCGCGGCGGCCGTCACGTTCACGCCGATCCAGCTGGCGTCGTTGTACGACTTTCCGCCCGGCGACGGCGCAGGGCAATGCATCGCGATCGTCGAACTCGGCGGCGGCTATCGCGCGGCCGACATCCAGCAGTATTTCCGCGGGCTCGGGATCACGACGCCGCCGACGCTCGTCGACGTGAACGTCGGCACCGGCCGCAATGCGCCGACCGGCGAGCCGAACGGCCCGGACGGCGAAGTCGCGCTCGACATCGAGATCGCCGGCGCGATCGCACCGGCCGCGAAGATCGCGATCTACTTCGCACCGAACAGCGACGCGGGCTTCATCCAGGCCGTCAACGCGGCCGTCACCGACAAGACCAACCGGCCTTCCGTGATCTCGATCAGCTGGGGCGGCCCGGAAGCGATCTGGCAGGCGCAGTCGGCGCACGCGTTCAACCGCGTGCTGCAGGCGGCTGCCGCGCAGGGCATCACCGTCTGCGCGGCGTCGGGCGACAGCGGCTCGGGCGACGGGCTGCAGGATGGCGCCGATCACGTCGATTTCCCCGCGTCGAGCCCGTACGTGCTCGGCTGCGGCGGCACGCAACTCGACGCGCTGCCCGGGCAGGGCATCCGCACCGAGGTCACGTGGAACGACGAGGCGGCCGGCGGCGGGG
>NZ_LZXX01000120.1:0-198 GCF_001729305.1 Burkholderia sp. A2
GCGCGACGCTGATCTCCGCGCTGTTCCCGCTCGGCGGCGTGGGCGCGGTGCTGTGCGGTGTGCTGATGGACCGCTTCAACGCGAACCGCGTGATCGCCGTGTGCTATGCGCTGACGGCCGTGAGCGTGTATGCGATCGGGCAGGCGGCCGGCAACGTCGGGTTGCTGGTGCTGGTCGTGTTCGTGGCCGGCGTGCTGA
>NZ_LZXX01000120.1:333-1371 GCF_001729305.1 Burkholderia sp. A2
CCGAACTGACGCGCCGGCACTTCTCGTTCGCTGGCGTGTTCGCGACGATCGCCGTCGCGGGCGTGCTGGCCTGCGCCGCGCTGCTGATCAAGCAGATGGCGCGGCCGCATGGCGTCGCGCAGCCGGCAGGCAAGATCGAGTCGCTCGGGCATTGAACGGCGTGCGGGCCGGTGCGGTGCGCCGGCCCAGTGGATGATGGATTCGGGTCGGTTGCAAGCCAATCGACCGACGCAGGACAGCAGACCGGGCCGCCTTCGCGGCCCGTCGACATTCCGGCGGCCGCGCCGTTACTCCTCCGCGTCGTGCTCCTTGACGAAATTGCGCAAATACGCGCGCAACGCGGCTTCCCGGCTGCGATGATCGTCGTGGTTCGCGGCGCCCATTTCCTCTTCGTCACCGAACAGCGTTGGCGGCGCGCAGTAAGTGCCGACTTCGATGTTCTCGCGCAGCACGCGGATATCGTGCGTGAGCGGGTGATACTCGGCGATCCAGTGCATGCCTTCGATGTGCTCGCCCGCTCTCAGCATTGGCTTCATCAGCAATCTCCATGCAGAGCAGCGGTGCAACCGCCGAAGCGGTTGCACGCGCCCGTACCGAAAGGGTACGCCTCCATCACGCGAAGCTCAACGAGCGCGCTTGTGAGCGCTCACTGCGGCAGCAGATGGGCGACGAGCGGATACAGCGACAGGATCAGCAGCACGGCCATCGTCACGTTGAAGACGCGCAGCGCGCGAGGATTCGACAGGAAGCGCCGCAGGCCGAGGCCGAACGCGGCCCACAGGCAGATGCACGGGAAGCCGATCAGGATGAATACGACGGACATCCATGCGGCGTTCATCCCGTAGTCGGCGGACAGCTGGACCGTCGTCGCGGCGGTCAGCACCATCATCCACGCTTTCGGGTTGACCCACTGGAACGCGGCGGCTTCGATGAACGTCATCGGGCGCGGCTTGGCGCCGTGCGCTTTCACTTCGCCCGACGTGCCGATGCGCCATGCGAGGTATAGCAGATACGCGACGCTCGCGGCTTCGAGGATCG
>NZ_LZXX01000120.1:1495-16165 GCF_001729305.1 Burkholderia sp. A2
TGATCGACGTGACGAGCGCGAACAGCATGCCGGCCGGCAGTGCGCTGAGGGTGAGGAATTCCATCGCGGATTCTCCATTTGTGTTCAAGGCTGGGATGGATCCAGTGTAGCGACGGTTTTCTGTACAGTACCGGCACAGTTTGCCTGGCGGATGCCGGTACGGGCGAGACTTGTCGGACGTCTAAGAGATGAGCAATGTTGTTTCTCAGAAAAGATGTCCGTGGTCTCAATAGGTTGTCTTCGAATAATTGGCCGCCTTCTGCACATTAAGGGTGTAACCTACCTCCCTATGCGGGAATGATCGTGGAAAATTTGCCAATATCGGATTTTTCATGCATGTTTGGCCGAACTCGCCCTGTTGTTGTTTTCGTATTGGAGGCGCTTACCTGCCCGTTTAACGTTTGAAGTTCGTCCGCGCAAACTTACGGAGAAATCGATGCTCCGGCACGTTGAGCCGGATGTAGCATGCAATTGTCCTTCGAGTGTTTCTCTCGGCATCACGGGGGGGCATCGGCTCCCGCAATCGTGTGAATCTTGTGGAGAAGCGAAGGTAGATGACAAGATGCCCATACTGACGGCAATCAAAAGCTTTTGGTCAGACCTACCCCCAAAGTACGGCCGCGACCGACCGAAACCAGCTGCATGCCCGAGTACAGGCTGCCGAAGGTTTCATAGCGCTTGTCGAAAAGATTGCGGCCGAACAGATAAACTTCGAGATCCTTGTTTTTCCATCCAATCTGGGCATTCACAAGGCTATAGGCATCAAGGTAATAAGATTTGTCGATATCCGCGGTGCGCTTGCCTGTGTATTGGTATTGAAGGTCGGCAGAGAGCTTGCCGGGCAAATGAATCGCCTTGGCTGAGGTTTCGTATTGCAGCCCGGCCGTCGCCGTCCATTTCGGTGTGTTCGGAACAGGATTGCCAGTGACCGTATTGACCGCGGCGCCGTTGGCTCCGAGTTCGCTATGGATGTAGCCGACGCCTCCGGAGAAGCTCAAGCCTTCAGCGATGAGCGCGCGCGCCTGCAATTCGAAACCACTGGTCTTGTAGTCCTGGTATGTTGTCCGGAAAGCGCCAAGCGAAGGATCGAGATAGGACATGACACCGTTCTTGATGTCGTTGTGATAGACGCTGGCATCGATCTGAAGACGATGGTCAAGAAGATCGGCCTTGACGCCCGCTTCGTAAGTCCACCCCAAAGCGGCCGGATAGGGGTTGCCCACGATGCCATCGACCGGATAGCTAAAGAGCGGGTACACCCGTGACGCGTGACCACGAGCAACCGACACGTAGCTTTGAATGTCGTTCGTCCACTTGAAGGAGAGTGCTACCCGACCTGTCGGATAGGTTTGCGACGTTGAGTTGGAGCCGGTCAGCGAAGCGAGGCCCAGGGAGTTGTCCTGCTTCATCTCGATATTGTCATGGCTTACCCGACCGCCGATCGAAAACTCCCAGCGGTTCGCAAAGGGGATCGAAACGTCCCCGAACAGTCCTAGATTGGTCGTGTCGAGATTGCTTTTCATCGCGACTGAGCCGGAATACGGAGGCGGCGCGCACTGCGTACTGCTGCACCAGCGTATGCCGTTGGTTCGCATGGCACTGGCGCCGACGACCCAGCGAACCGGGGCACCTTCGAGTGAATTCAGCCGAATCTCCTGGCTGAAGATGTTCTCCTGATCCGTCGAATGGCCCACGTTACTGGATGCGGGAAACCCGATCGCGTCATAGACAAGTTTGTCCACGAGATCGAGTTCGCTTTCCAGCTTGTTGTGCTGGTAGGAACTGATGGAAGTGAGCTGGAAATTCTTGAAGAAGTGCTCGACGGTCACGGTGGCGCCCGCTTGCGTCGTCTTCAAGTCCGGCTCGGTCAGGATGCCACTGGTCGGAAACTGACTGGCGCTACGCAGGACATAGAGCGGGGAGTTAGCCTGATCATGCAGATAGTTACCCGTCACTGTGATGAGCGTGTCGTCCAGCCCCGTGAAGCGTAGTCCTCCACGGAATGCACCGATGTCGCGCTTGCCCAGCTTGTCGGTGTAAAGGCTGCGTATATCGCCATTCTCATGGCCATAACGGATCGCCATGCGTCCGTCGAGTTGTCCGGGCACGATATTGCCGCCAAGAACCGCCTCGCCCATGCGATAGCCGTGTTCGCCGACCTCGGTTGTCACGTGAACATCCCGAGTTCCGTCAGGCTGCTTCGTGACAACGTTGATGGCGCCGCCCAGCGCATTGGTTCCCCATAGCGTGCCTTGAGGGCCGCGCAACACTTCGATATGGTCGACGTCGAGCAACATGTTCGACGCGCTCATCATGCTGTTCGGCACACCATCGACATTGAATGCGATCGTGCCATCGGCGTAGTTGGCAGGCGTCCCAAGTGAACTGACACCGCGAATCGAGAACCACTGGGAGCCTGTGGCGCGGCTGACCCATTGCACATTGGGCGCATGGCCGGCGATAGCCACACCTGGATCGAAGGGCGATTCCTTCAAGGTCTTCGCCTGCAGAACCGTGATGCTTTCAGGCACATCCTGAAGGCGTTCGGTCGTTTTCCGGGCGGTGACCGTGACGGGCTCAAGGACCGTGCTCTCTGCGCTCGATGCCGACGTGCCGCTATCCGGCGACTCAGTGGTTGATTGCGCTTGCTTTCCTTCGGCAGCGAACACGTCCGGAGCAGCGACGGCGACGGCTGCGGCAATCGTTGCGTTGAGCAATGTATGTCGGACGGTACGGACGACACGCAAGCCACACGCCGGGAGCCCTTCGCGCATCGCGTCGATCGAGCCTGAACTTCTGCCAAGGGATGGATGAAAGGGAGAGCGATGGACCGCACATTGCCCTTCAATATGAGGCGTGTTAGACATTAAACGAGACTCATTTGCATTATCGGGATCGTCAATTTACCGATTCGGCGACACACCTCCGTAGCGAGATTTGGCCAATTCCTTGTTCAATCAGGCCAAGTGTATGTCTTTCCATCGAGATGGCCGTATTGCGAAATAAATTGACTAGATTTCGCAGTGTAGAAGTGTGGTTGCACGGGTAGGCTGCGCCTCATCGTGGCCTGCCATGTCTGTTCTCTGGCCGGCCGAGTACTTCGTCCTTCCCGAGGAATACCCGTGCACTCACATATCATCGGCAGATCGGCCATGCGCGGCCGTTCAAGCGCCATCTCGATTCCCTTTGCTCGAGCGGGGCGCGCATGAGCACCGCCGCTCTCTCCCGTACCAAACCCATTGTCATAAGCGTTGTTGGGCTGGTCGTTGTCTTCGGCCTGCTGTATGCCTGGCGCGCTGTTCGAAGCGGCGGCGCAGAACAACAGGCCATGCCGCCGATGCCTGTCTCGACGATCCGCGCAGAGCCTCGCAGTGTGGCCGACGAGTGGCAGGCCGTTGGCAGCCTGCAAGCCGTGCATGAAGTGCTGCTGGCTCCCGATACCTCGGGGCGAGTGACCGCCGTCAATTTCGACGCAGGCCAGTCCGTGAAGGAAGGGGCGGTGCTGATTCAGCTCTACGATGCCCCCGAACAAGCAGATCGTGCCGCTGCCGTGGCCAAAGCCGATTTCGCCCAGTTGCAACTCAGGCGTTCGCAAGCGTTGGCGCCTACCGGTGCGGAACCGCGCGAATTGCTCGAACAACATATGGCGGACGCTGCCCAGACTGCGGCGGCAGTCCGGCAACTGGACGCACGCATTCAGCAAAAGTCGATTCGCGCGCCGTTCTCCGGTCAGTTAGGTATCCGACGGATCAACCTGGGTCAGTATCTCAATGCCGGTGACGCGATCGCCACGCTGACCCAGCTCGATCCGCTCTATGTCAACTTCACGTTGCCGCAGCAGGACATGCCCAGGCTGACGTCGGGCGCACCGGTTCAGGTAACGGTGGATGCCGTGCCGGGGAGGGTATTCACCGCCAGGATCAGCGCCATCGAACCGCGTATCGATGGAGAAACCCGCAATGTGGCCGTTCAGGCGCTGTTGCCCAATACCGACCGGTTGCTGAAACCCGGCATGTACGTGACGGCGCGGCTGGAATTGCCCGCCACGACCGACAATATCGTATTGCCGCTGACGGCGATCCAGACTTCGGCCTCCGGTGACAGCGTGGTGGTCGTGAAAGGGGCCGACGCGCAGGGAATCGGCAAGGCGGTTGCCGTGCCGGTCGTCACCGGCCGCCGGCTCGGGGAGGAGGTGCTTGTCACCCAAGGCGTCAAGCCTGGCGACGTCGTGGTGATGGCTGGCCAGAACCGTCTTCCGCCCGGTGCGACCGTAAAAATCAACAGCACGCCCCCTTCGGCAACGGCGACTCCTGATGCCCCAGCCGTTGCGTCCTCCAGCGCCAGCGCGCGGTAAAGGAAACCACGCCATGCGCTTTACAGACATCTTCATCCGTCGACCCATTCTGGCACTGGTCGTCAGCCTGCTCATTCTGCTGATGGGTGCCACGTCGATTTTCCTGTTGCCGGTGCGGCAATACCCCTATCTCGAAAACGCCACCATCACGGTCAGTACCACGCTTCCGGGGGCAACCCAGGACGTGATGCAGGGTTTCGTGACCACGCCGATCGCGCAGTCCATCGCCACGGCCAGCGGGATTGAATACCTGAGTTCGACCACCACGCAAGGCAAGAGCGAGATCAAGGCGCGATTGGTGCTCAACGCCAACGCCGATCGTGCGATGACCGAAATCCTTGCCAAGGTGCAGCAGGTCAAGTACCAGTTGCCGGCGGGCATCACCGATCCGGTCATCAGCAAGTCCACCGAAGGCGGTACAGCGGTGCAATACATCGCCTTCTACAGCAAGACGCTGTCGATCCCGCAAGTGACGGATTTCGCATCGCGGGTTGCACAGCCTCTGCTCACCAGCATCCCGGGGGTGGCCTCGGCGGACGTCTATGGCGGCCAGACGCTGGCCATGCGCATCTGGATCGACCCGGTGAGGTTGGCCGCGCGCGGGCTGTCGGCCGGCGAGATATCGGCCGCGCTGCGCGCCAACAACGTGCAGGCCGCGCCGGGCCAGCTCAAGAGCGCGCTGACCGTCACCAACATCAGCGCGGCTACCGATTTGCGCAGCGTCGAGGACTTCCGCCGGATGGTCGTGAAGTCGAGCCCCGGCGGAGGCGTAGTGCGGTTGTCGGATGTCGCCACCGTGGAAATAGGCGGCCAAAACTACAATAGCCTCTCGTTCGCCACCGGCATACCCGCGATCTTCGTCGCTATCCAGCCCACGCCGGCCGGGAACCCACTGGAGATCGTCAAGCAGGCCAACGAACTGCTGACCAGGATTCGTGCAATGGCGCCCCCAGGACTGACGGTAGCGCCTAACTACAACGTAGCGCGCTTCGTCAATGCTTCGATCGAGGAAGTAAAACACACGCTGGTGGAAGCCATCGTGATCGTGATCGCGGTGATCTTCCTGTTCCTCGGCACGTTCCGCGCGGTGATCATTCCGGTCGTCACCATTCCGTTGTCGCTGGTCGGTACCGCTGCGTTGATGCTGGTCTGCGGTTTTTCGATCAACCTGTTGACACTGCTGGCGATGGTGCTGGCGATCGGTCTGGTGGTGGACGATGCCATCGTCGTGGTGGAGAACATCCATCGACACATTGAGGAGGGGCTGACACCTGTGCGCGCGGCCCTGCTCGGCGCACGCGAAATCGTCGGGCCGGTGATCGCCATGACTATCACGTTGGCGGCGGTCTATGCGCCAATCGGCATGATGGGTGGACTGACCGGCGCGCTGTTCAAGGAGTTCGCCTTCACATTGGCGGGCTCGGTCATCGTCTCGGGAGTGGTCGCGCTGACGCTCTCGCCGGTGATGAGCTCGATGCTGCTCAGTTCCAGGCAGGGCGAGGGACGGCTGGCGAAGCGGGTCGAGCACTACATGGAAGGGCTGACGGCATTCTATGGGCGCCTGCTGGCCCGCACGCTAGCCGCTCGCGGTGCGGTGCTGCTGGTCGGTGTGGCCGTGCTGGCCGCCATCGCGGTGCTGTTCACCGGCACTCGCCGCGAACTGGCGCCGACCGAGGATCAAGGCGCCGTCATCGTCGTCACCAAGGCCCCGCAATATGCGGGCGTCGGCTACACCGCCCGCTATGCTCAGCAGATCGAAAAGCTGTTCGAGCAGATTCCCGAGTTCGACAGCAGTTTCATGAATATCGGCGACTCCGCCGGTGGCCAGAACATGATGCTCGGTGGCGCGATCCTCAAGGACTGGTCGAAACGCAAGCGGTCGGCCACCGAGATCCAGGGGCAGATTCAAGCCGCCGGCGGCGCCATCGATGGCGAGACGTTGACCGCCGTGCAGTTGCCCCCGCTACCGGGTTCCAGCGGCGGCCTGCCGGTGCAGATGGTGCTGCGCTCGCCCGACGACTTCAGGACGCTGTACGAGACCGGCGAAAAGATCAAGGCAGCGGCATATGCCAGCGGTCTGTTCCTCTACGTGCAGAACGACCTGTCCTACGACAGCCCGCAGGCGCACATCACGATCGACAATGCGAAGGCCAGCGAAATGGGGGTAACCATGCAGTCTGTCGCCGATACCCTTGCCGTGCTGGTCGGCGAAAACTACGTCAATCGCTTCAACTTCCACGACCGCTCCTACGACGTGATCCCGCAAGTGCGCGGCGCCGAGCGTATGACACCGGAAGACCTCGGGCGTTTCTATGTCAAAACGACCTCCGGCGCGCTGGTGCCATTGTCAACCGTGACGCATGTCGAGATGCGCCCGCAAGCGAACCAGCTCACCCAGTTCGGCCAGATGAATTCGACCACGCTCGAAATGCTGCCGGCGCCGGGCGTGAGCATGGGCGAGGCCGTGAAGTTCCTGCAATCGCAGCCGCTGCCGCCCGGCACCAGTGTGGACTGGCTCAGCGAGAGCCGCCAGTTCGTGCAGGAAGGCAACCGTCTGCTTGTCTCATTCTGCTTCGCGCTGGTGGTGATCTTCCTGGTGCTGGCCGCGCAATTCGAGAGCCTGCGCGATCCACTGGTGATCCTGGTGACCGTGCCGCTGGCGGTCTGTGGCGCGCTGGTGCCGCTGTGGCTGGGCTTTGCCACGCTCAATATCTATACCCAGATCGGATTGGTCACCTTGATCGG
The DNA here is from genome assembly GCF_001729305.1 of Burkholderia sp. A2. Lineage (NCBI taxonomy): Bacteria > Pseudomonadati > Pseudomonadota > Betaproteobacteria > Burkholderiales > Burkholderiaceae > Burkholderia > Burkholderia sp. A2. The sequence goes on from NZ_LZXX01000120.1 coordinate 8,595, forward strand.
CCTGATCTCCAAGCACGGCATCCTGATGGTCACTTTCGCCAACCATATCCAGCACCATGAAAACCTGAACCGCATCGAGGCGATCGAGAAGGCGGCGGCGGTGCGGATGCGTCCTGTCTTGATGACCACGGCGGCAATGGTTGCCGGCCTTGTGCCGCTGTTGTTCGCAGACGGCGCAGGCTCGGCCAGCCGGTTCTCCATCGGCATCGTGGTGGTGATGGGCATGATGGTCGGTACCTTCTTCACACTGTTCGTACTACCGACCATCTACAGCTTCATCGCCAAGGATCACCGGGTAACAGCGGAAAGTTCTCGCGCCCGCGAACTCGCTACTGCGGAGGCTCCCGATGTCGCCCTTTAAACCGGTTCCTGCGATGCGTATTGTGTCGCGTCCGGCGACGCTTCCCTCTCCGCGCGCTGCCTTCATGGCGATGGCCGTTGCCATTATCACCGCAGGTTGCGCCAGCGGCCCCGATTACCACGCGCCAGCCTTACCGGAAACCGCTGCAGGCCCCTTCGTCAGTCACCCGTCCAATACGGATGTCGCCGAAGCGCTGCCCGCGAACTGGTGGAAGCTGTATGACGACCCCGCGCTCGACAATCTGGTGCAGGAAGCCTTGTCGGCCAATACCAACCTGCGCGTGGCGATGGCCAACCTCGATCGCGCGCGGGCCATCTACACGGAAGCGCGCAGCGGGCAATTCCCTTCGACCAGTATGTCAGGCGGCGTGGGAGACGGGCGCGATCAGACCACGTGGTCCGGCACCGGCCAGGCCCCCGCGCAATGGAGCTACAGCGCAGGCCTCGACGTCTCCTATGAACTCGACCTGTTCGGTCGGGTCAGGCGCGACATCGAGGCTGCTCGCGACGACACCGATGCAGTCGCCGCCGCCTACGATGCCGCCAGGGTAGTGGTTGTTGCGGAGACGACGCGGGCCTATGTGGACGCCTGCAGCTACGGTGAGTCCGTCGGCGTAGCGCGCTCGTCCGTCGAGCTGGCACAGCGCAGCCTGGATCTCATCGACAGCCAGGCGCACGCTGGCTCGGCGTCGCATCTGGATGTCGAACGGGCTGGCGTCACGCTGGCTCAGGCCCAGGCGGCATTGCCGCCCTTGCAAGGCCAGCGCGAAGCCGCACTGTTCGAGCTGGCCGCGTTGACGGGGCGCACGCCCTCGCAAGTGCCGGAACCGGCGCGTGCCTGCACCAAGGCTCCCGAGATTTCCGGTGCGTTGCCGGTTGGCGATGGCACTGCGCTGCTGCGTCGTCGTCCCGACGTACGTCAGGCCGAGCGCCAACTGGCGGCGGATACCGCCCGCATCGGCGTGGCCGTGGCGGATCTCTATCCGCGTGTCACGCTGGGCGCCTCGGGTAACTACCTGCGCAACGACTACCTGAAAGGCAATCGCACCTTGTCCTTCTCTTTTGGGCCACTCATCTCGTGGACGTTCCCCAACATGATGGTGGCTCGCAGTCGCATTGTGCAGGCGAAGGCGCAAAGCGCGGCGTCGCTGGCCAGCTTCGACGGCGCCGTGCTGAATGCACTGAAGGAGTCGGAGCAATCGTTGAGCGCCTATGGCGCGGCGATGCAGCAGCGCGATGCGCTGGTAGAGGCGCGTGACCGTGCCGAGAATGCCTTCCGGCTGGCCGACCAGCGTTACCGCGCCGGCTCCATCAGCTACCTCGACGTGATCGTGGCACAGACCAGTCTGATCGACGCGAAAGCCCAGGTGGCCGCTGCTGACCAGCGAGTCGGTTCTGCGCGAGTCAGCGTATTCAAGGCGCTTGGTGGTGGCTGGGAACAGGCCAGTACGCAGTAATGCTTGATGGCATCGGCGCGTGGGCGATCTCACCGTCGCGCCGATGTCTGATGCCAACCATTAGCCACGCGGCTCCGCGTTGTCGCGAACAACCGGAAGTTCGGCATAGCGAAGGAATACAGATATGGACCCGCACGACGACCCGCCTCGGATCATTGACCTGATTACATCATTCGGTAGCAAGAGCCTGCCGTCTGGCAAACACACGATGAAGCACACCACATCAGCCTGTCCGGCGACCACACCGCCGATGTCGTCTCAGGAACAACGATTGGCGGCCAGCCGACTGCGACCGACGATCGCTCGTACCCGTGTCCTGTCCGTACTGGAACAGGCGGCGCCGCGCTGTCTCGATGCCAGTCAAATGTATCGCATCCTCTGCACGCAACTCGACAGCCTCAAACCGGCCTCGATTTACCGTGCTCTGAATGATTTATGGACCTCCGGCTTGCTGGTCCGTACGGAGGGCGCACAAGGCCGCGCACTCTACGCGCTCAAGCCGGACAGGAAGAACCTTCAGAACGACACCGTGCGCTGCCACTGTGGCGCGCGGTTGGTTTTTATTGAGGATCGGGCATTGCACGAGCATCTCCGATCACTGGCGACCAAGGAAGGCTTCGATCTCGACAACGAGCCAGCTTTTACCATCACCGTGACGTGTGCGGAATGTCGGCCGTTACGCGGGAGAAGAGAATAGGTGACCTTAAACCGAGGTCGCCCGATTTGACAGCGCCTCGCCGCTGTTTGCTGCCTGGCCTCCATGCTCGGTGGACGACGGCACGCTCCACTCAAGGTGAGACTTAATCGGGAAGCACGATGCCGCGTACGGCATCAGACTGCGCGTTTGTCGTTCGATCGGAAAGGTATCGTGCTGGCGGCTTGCCTGCCGCCTTGCGGAACATGGTGATGAACCCGCTGGCATTTTCGTAGCCCAGTTCCAGCGCCACCGTTTGTACGCTTTCGCCGATGGTCAGGCGTTGAAGCGCAAGGATCACATGCAGTTGCCGGCGCCAGCGTCCGAAGCTCATGCCGATTTCGTGCAGCAGAAGCCGGCTCATGCTTCGCTCGCTCATGCCAATGCGGGTAGCCCAATCGCCCTTTGAGGTTTTGTCGGTAGGATCGGCCAACAGCATTTCCGCGAGTCGGCGCAATCGCGGATCATGCGGCATCGGCAAATGCAGGTCTTCTACCGGAGCCGCCGCCAACTCATCAAGCAACGCGGCAATCAGTCGGTCTTCCCGGCCGCCCGACGGGTATGACGCGGGGAAGCCGGCCACCTTCAGAAGCAACTCGCGCAGCAATGGCGAGACGGAGATCGTGCAGCAGGTTTTCGGAAGATCCGGTGCGGCATCAGGCTCCACGAACAGGCAATGACATTCGGTTTCACCGGATCCCCGTGCCGAGTGGGGCAAGTCTCCCGGTATCCATACCGCGCATTGCGGCGGCACGATCCAGACACCGTTTTCGATTTCGCAGTTGAGGATGCCACGGACGGAGTAAAGCAGTTGCGCTCTACGGTGCCGATGCCTCGCATGTTCCCAGCCCTTTGCTACCGACATGGCACTCAGGGCGACAACGGGCCGGGGCAGGTTATCCACGTCCTTGGCCACGGTCGGATCGGTGATGGCAATGCTTGACATGATGCGTATCGGGCTTGGGATCCAAGATGAGGCGCTGGCCTAATTGAAAAATATTATGGCCAACTTGTGCAATGACGTCCAGTCATTCCGTCGGTATCGTGTGATTGACCATGCTGGTCGTTCTGCTCGCCACGGCTATTGTGCTTCCGGTCCGGAGGGGTATCTCGTTTTCCTGACGAAGTGGGGCTGCCAGCTATTTCCCGTGATGCGCCGAAGGAGTATTGGCATGTTGATTGACGCCTCGAAGTTCCCCCTGGTCTGGATGCGACTAAACGCGCCAGGCACTGAGCCCACAGCCTCGCCTTTTGCCGAGTTCGAGGGATTGCTCGCACGGAAGGAGGTTTTCGTTCTACTCAACGACGAGGGGCTTGATAAAGGCGAACACGAACATTCGCCGGAAGAAAGGAAGCAAACCTCGCTTTGGATGAAACGCCACAAGAGCGAATTGCAGACCTTCGTCAAGGCAGGGATCTACATCGAACCGAATACCGCCAAGCGACTGGCGACCAAGGCGTTCGCTCTGGTGTACGAAAAATTTTGGGGCTATCCCATGCTCACGGTTGCGACGAAAGACGAGGCGCTGGCCCTGGCGCGCAGGTTGTTGCCGGGCGAGCAAACGGATGCATCGTCGCACTAGGCCCGACTGATGAGGTGGGTCGGAATCTGGAGGCCGGCGCGTTAAGAGGCGGTACGCGCACCGAAGAAATGAGGCAGGTCAATGGCATCGAAAACGGTCGAAACCCAGCGCTCCGTCTCCGTCGGCAGCAAGATTCGCTTGCTGCGCCAGCGCCAGGGTCGCACGTTGGACGACGTTGCGACCGTCTCGCAGCTTTCCAAGCCCTTTCTTTCGCAGGTCGAGCGAGATCACGCCAGCCCGTCGATCACTTCGCTCGCGAGCATCGCGAAAGCGCTGGGCGTGTCAGCCAGCTATTTCATCGATACGCCGACCGAGGAAAGTTGCGTGCGACGCCGTGAGGATCTGCGGTACTTCGCCTTCGCCGATTCCGCCGATCTGCTCGCGCGCCTGTCGATTCGGCCGGGCGACCGCCAACTCGAAGCGATTCTCGTGCGTATGTCGCCCGGCGAGCGCCCAGGCAGAGGAACCATGCACGCGCGCGAGGAATTCGTGCATGTGCTCAGCGGTGAAGTGACGATCACGCTGGAAGGCAAAACGTTCGTGCTCGGTGTGGGCGACAGCGCGCACTATGAATCGACGATTCCGCCTATCTGGACCAACACGCGCGACGACGAGGCCGTGCTGGTCTGGGTGGGCACGCCGCGGCTGCTTTGACCGGCGCGCGGCGCGCACATGGACGGGCGGCGAATTTTGTGAGGCCGTAGACGCTTTTCGTGCCCCCACCATCGCTTCCGGCCCCCCTCCGATCCGTACCTCGACTCCTTTCCCCCCGCGAATGGCGTTTCCGGCAGACCCAAGCCATGATGGTTGAGCGAGATCATGTTGCTTTCTGGGTCACGGGAGAGACCCACAAGAGTTGATGGGTGATGCGTCGCGCGTGTTCAGCGGCCGGCGTCGTAAGGGGAACGGCGCCGCGTGGTGGGGCAGAGGGAAATTCGCTGATGTCACGATACACGGAACTTGTGCTCAATTCCGGCGATATGCTGGCGCCCCCATCATCGCGCCAGTTACGCCGCTATCGACATACAATTCGGCGGCTTGCACGTAAGACGATTCATCCGAGCATATAGCGCGAGGAGTGCTGACTGCGCTTGCCGCTGAAACGCTCATTCATTGCGCTGCTGGTTGCCCAGTTCCGTCGAGACACCTAGGCAGGGCCGCGACATTCCCAAGGACGACTTTTCTGAGAATTCCCAGGGCCACGGACATCTTTTCTGAGAAGAGAGGCATGTAAATTTCTCAAAAAAGATGTCCAAGCCCTTGATCTGTCTAGGGGACCAACGACACCTTTTCTGAGAGCCCAAAGTTATTGTGGGCTCTCAGAAAAGATGTCCGTCGTCTCAATATGTTGTCTTTGAATAAAAGGCGGCGTCCCCCGCGTTCGGGATAAGGTCTGACTTGCTCTGCGAGAATCGGCAGGTCAATATTTTTCAGTGTGGGATTTTGACGCAATGTTAGATCGACACCATCGCGTCGTTGTTGCCGCACTGAGGACACTCAACCGCCACTTCACTTCGAGCGCTTATCGGCAGAGAGAGGAGCGGGGAGTGAGGAGCGGGGAGCGCGAACGGCTAACGCTAAGCTACGCACGGCGTAACTCGGCCAGGTCGCCGATCGTCGTTGCTCGGCGCGATGTTTCAACATTCGAAGAGAAAGATCTCGTTGTGATGCGCGCGAGACTCGTCTACCTGAGAGCTGTCGCGGAAGCGAAATGCTCGCGCGTTCGTGAAGTCGAAACTGTCATCAGACGGGTATCCGATCGCATCCCATGCTGCTCTTGATGGGAAAATTATCGTACATGAGGTCGATCTAACGGGCGTGCAGGTGCCGGTGAATGCCCGCTATCACGGCACGGCGACGGCCTCACTGGTCGTTCGTGACGACTTACATGTGCCGCAGCAACCACTAGAGCAAAAGGTCGTTGTTGTTCCAGTCCTCACTGCCAATGGCGCAAGTACGGTTGAAAGTACTCCCTCCGATAAGCTTCCGATCAAGATGATCTATCGAGCAATCGTCTCGCTAGTATCGGGATTGGACGGTGCATCGGCTGCTTTTCCCAATGTCGTACTCGTCAATCATTCCATTTGCGACGAATACGCGCCCTCTGTAAAGAGGTCATCCCAATGGGGATTTTCGCTAAACATTGCAATTTGGACACTCACGCTGGGAAAGAACGGTTCTGGGGTATATGGAGTCGGTGGTGGCATGGTACTCGACTCCAAAGCGGGTCTCAAATGGAACGAATGCCAATGGAAATCGCGGGTGTTGGGTAACGTTAGCAGCGAAGGGTGGCGCGAAGCCAATCATTGCAAGCTGGCCTGCGTAACGCACTAACGCACGGTCAGCGCGCCTCGATGAATTCTCTCCCCGCATCGATGAAGGCGCTCTCTCTCGACAGCCTGGCGTTTCTCGGGTTGCGACCAGGTAATCGGAATCCCAGTCGTTCTCCCAGTCGCTTTCGTAAAGCTTCCAAATTACATAATCAATGGAAAGGTAAGCGCGGCATCTACGTCAGGCGCAATATTTGCCGATAATCCGAATTTGTTGTGTTTGAAATAGCATTTTCGACATTTTAAAAAATTTCGCGGAGCCTCATAATTCGATCGATCGCTAACAGATGAGGTCTATTTGGCGGATATGTATTCGTGGAGCCATCCATTGCTCACGCCCGTCATCCCGCTCTGTCTCGATGACCTCCGGATGCGGCAAATATCTCGTGACACGATATTCATGGCGGATATACGTGGATACGCAGATCCGCTCGATACTACGGGTGACGCACCGGGATTTATGCGATTCGAGCGGGAATTCGACGGAGTCAAACATGTCTTGCTTGCGCGAGGCTTGCTTTCGGCAGCGTGTGCGGTAGTGGGCGGAAGTCTGCCCGCAATCTTTGCGGAGCCAGGATAAGAGTCTCGCAAAGAAAATCCTCGCCATCCATCGGATATGCAGTGGGCGCCAACCCGTCAAGCATTGCACCTCGGTGTAGGTCGTGCCTGAATCAAATATCCGCCCAGCCCAGCCCCTGAATATCGGCTCGCACTGCGATGCCGATGGCATGCGGACGTCAGTCATGCACGCGTATTCCGATGGGGAAACATGAGGCCGGCCGCTCGCGACGGATTATTTAAAAGCGATTCGTGAGAGCGCTTCGTTGAATGAAATCTTTGATGGAAGCAATCTCGTGAAAATTACGGCGGAGGCCGACGACATTGACGTTGGCCTGCAAATCGCCCGAAAGCTGCTGCCGGATGTGACGTCGCTCGCGCTTTTCATTGCAACCGATTCTCCCACTATCAGTAGTCGCAGCCATCTCGCAGATCGCGATCGAGTCGCGTGAGCAATGCGTTCCGGAAAGGATGTGCCGGAGGGAAATTCGCATGCAGGGTTCCGGATGGAACCGGCAGGCATAGGCGTTGTTGAAGAAAAACCAGAACCGATTGGTTGTTATTCATTGATTGTGAGAGGTCGCTCCAT
>NZ_LZXX01000121.1:0-420 GCF_001729305.1 Burkholderia sp. A2
TCGCGATCAGCTTCGCGCCGTAGCGCTTCGCGAGCCGGCAGCTTTCGAGCAGCTCGGGCACGCGCCCGCTCACCGACAACGCGACGACGACGGTGTCGCCCGACAGCGTCGCGGCCACCATCCGCTGCAGCAGGCTGTCCTGGTAGCTCGCGACCGGCCGGCCGAAACGCACGAGCCGGAAGCGCAGCTCGTCGGCGAGTGCGGTCGAGCCGCCGCCTTGCCCGTACACGTAGGTCATCTTCGCGCCGGCGAGCAGGTCGGCCGCCGCGTCGAACGACGTGTTGCGCAGCAACTGGTGGTTGTGCGCGAGCGCCACACGAATCTCGTCGTAGACCATCGATGCGGGGTTCGCGTCGTCGGCCGGCGCGTCGTCGGACGGCACCAGGAAGCGCTGGCCGACGGCCGCCGCCTGCGCGACGA
>NZ_LZXX01000121.1:468-1761 GCF_001729305.1 Burkholderia sp. A2
TCGCGCGCGAGCGCGCCGATGCTCGCATGCGCGGCGCGCGCGAGGTCGGCGAGGATGAACGCGGCGACCTTGCGCTCGGCTTCGCGCAACTCGGGCGCGCACTCGGCGATTCGCGCGACGATGTCGAGGACCGGGGCGGCGGCCTGAGCCGGATGCGGCTCGGCGGCAGTCGGAGCGGACGGGGAAGCGGGCGTATTCATCGACGGAAAAGGGTGCGGGACTTGATGTTATTAAATAACATCACCGCGCCGATGCTACTTTCTGTACCATCTGCATGTCAACTTCAGTGCAATGCATAGTGATGATGGAGCGGGATGACATGAAAGTTACAAACTATCAGGAAGCGACGATCGATCCGTTCGGCAAGGGCCTGGGCAATGTGCCGAGCGCGAGCGTGCCGCTCGGCGACGCCGGCCGGCTCGAATGGAACCTGCTCGCGGAAGACGTCAGCCTGCCGGCCGCCGTGCTTTACGAGGATCGCGTCGAGCACAACCTGAACTGGATGCAGGCGTTCGTGCAGAAATACGGCGTCAAGTTCGCGCCGCACGGCAAGACGACGATGGCGCCGCAACTGTTCCGCCGCCAGCTCGACGCCGGCGCGTGGGGCATCACGCTCGCGACCGCGCACCAGACGCAGGCCGCGTATCACGGCGGCGTGCGGCGCGTGCTGCTCGCGAACCAGCTGGTCGGCCGCCAGAACATGACGATCATCGCGGGGCTGCTGTCCGATCCCGATTTCGAATTCTTCTGTCTCGTCGATTCCGCGGAGAGCGTCGACCAGCTCGGCCGGTTCTTCGGCGATGCGAAGAAATCGCTGAACGTGCTGATCGAGCTCGGCGTGCCGGGCGGCCGCGCGGGCGTGCGCGATGCCGCGCAGCGCGNNCTGGCCGCGATCGCGCGCTATCCGGACACGCTGAAGCTGGCCGGCATCGAGCTCTATGAAGGCGTGCTGAAAGAGGAAGGCGAGATCCGCGCGTTCCTGCAACAGGCGGTCGCCCTCACGCGCGAGCTGGCCGAAGCCGGCCGCTTCGCGCGCACGCCGGCGATCCTGTCCGGCGCCGGTTCGGCGTGGTACGACGTGGTCGCGGAAGAATTCAGGAAGGTGTCCGACGCGGGCTTCGCGGAAGTCGTGCTGCGTCCGGGCTGCTACCTGACGCACGATGTCGGCATCTACAAGAAGGCGCAGACCGACGTGTTCGCGCGCAACCCGATCGCCCGCTCGATGGGCGAAGGGCTGTTGCCGGCGCTGCAGCTGTGGGCGTACGTGCAGTCGGTGCCGGAAGCCGACCGCGC
>NZ_LZXX01000121.1:1809-2434 GCF_001729305.1 Burkholderia sp. A2
CGACGCCGCGTTCGACGCGGGCCTGCCCGAGCCGGCGCGCCATTTCCGCCCGGGCCGCGACACCGCGCCGCGCGACGTCGCCGCCGCCGAAGGCTGGGCCGTCACCGGGATGATGGACCAGCACGCTTACCTGCAGATCCCGCCGGGCGCGGACGTGAAGGTCGGCGACATGGTCGCGTTCGACATCTCGCACCCGTGCCTGACGTTCGACAAGTGGCGCCAGGTGCTCGTGCTCGATCCGCAGTTCCGCGTGACGGAAGTCGTCGNNGGGCGGCCGTCACGCGCGGTTCAATCCACCGGAGTACACTGCGCTTTCGTCCTCGGGCCCGGTCGCGGCCGTCATGCACGGCGCGACCGGGCCTTCAACGCTGCTTCACTGGAGAAAGCCATGGCCGCGAAGAAGATCCTGTTCCTGACCGGCGATTTCGCCGAAGACTACGAAACGATGGTGCCGTTCCAGGCGCTGCAGGCCGTCGGCCACCACGTCGATGCAGTCTGCCCGGGCAAGCGCGCGGGCGACAAGATCAAGACCGCGATCCACGATTTCGAGGGCGACCAGACCTACACCGAGAAGCCCGGCCACCACTTCACGCTGAACGCGGCGTTCGACGACGTCGATGCGGCG
>NZ_LZXX01000121.1:2444-3856 GCF_001729305.1 Burkholderia sp. A2
GATCGCGGCGATCTGCCACGCGGCGCAACTGCTCGCGGCCGCCGACGTGATCCGCGGCAAACGCATTTCGGCGTACCCGGCCTGCGCGCCGGAGGTGAAGCTCGCGGGCGGCGAGTACGCGGACATCCCGGTCGACGCGGCCGTAACCGACGCGCCGTTCGTCACCGCGCCCGCCTGGCCCGCGCATCCGGCCTGGCTCGCGCAGTTTCTCGCACTGCTCGGCACGCGCATCGAGCTGTAAATCTGCGCCCAATCAGGGTGAAATGAAGCGATGGCCGGCGGCGCTGACACGCCGCCCGGCCGTGCGTATCAACGCGCGACCGGCGTCGACCCGACGTCCGCGATCCGCGATTCCAGCATCGCGAGCGCGCCCGACAGCGCATTCAGCACGTCGTCCGGCAGCTGCGCCATCGTCTGTTCGAGAAACGCCTTGCGGCGCGGCAGGCACGCGTCGAACGCCGCGCGGCCTGCGTCCGTCAGCGTGACATTGGTCACGCGGTTGTCGCGCGCGTCCGATTCGCGCTCGATCCAGCCGAGCGCGTCGAGCGACTTCAACTGGCGCGTGAGCGCGCCCGGATCGATGCGCAGCACTTCGACGAGCTTCTTCTGCGACGCATGCCCGTCCATCGTGTGCAGCGCGACCATGATGCGCCAGCGCGGCATCGGCTGCCCGACGTGCGCCTCGAACGCGGTCATGAACGCGCGATACGTGCGTCCGAATTGCTGCAAGATCGCGACGCGGTCCTGTTCTTCCATGCGCTGATTTCGTTCCGGTGAATCGTTGAGTCGGCGAATCGCTCGCCCGATCGGTCAATCGGCCGCGACGTGCGGTTCGATCTTGCGCCGCAGCGCGATCGGCGGCACGCGACGGCACTGCCACACCGACACCACGGCGACGACCGCCGCCATCGCGACGCCCAGGTGAATCGCGCCGACCAGCGATTCGCGGGCCGCTTCCAGCAGCAGCGCGCCATTATGCCCGGCACGCGTCAACTCCGCGACGAGACCGCCCTGCGCCGCGCGATCGATCAGGATCTGCGGATCGGCGAGCCGCGCGTGCCACTGCATCGCCTGGTCGGCCGACAGCGCATTGCGCACGCCGCTCGAATACATCTGATTGACGAGCGTGCCCGTCAGCNNCAGCGCGGTCGCGATGCCGAGGTGCTCGCGGCCGGCCGTCTGCTGCGCGAACACGGTGAGGTTCGGCAGCACGAAGCCGAGCCCGATGCCGCCCGCGACCATCAGCGCCATCAGCATCCAAGTCGGCGTCGCGTGGGTCGACACGACGATGCCCGCGCACGCGATGGCGAACAGCACGAAGCCGACGTGCAGCATCGTGTTCGGGTTGCGAATGCGCGTGATGACGCGACCGTTCATGATGCTGCCGATCGTGATGAACACGACGAGCGGCG
>NZ_LZXX01000122.1:0-18075 GCF_001729305.1 Burkholderia sp. A2
CGCCAAGATCATCGAGTAAGCCAGTTATTCGTTGATCGACAGTTTTGGGGCTGGCATCAGCCGGCCCCAGCATGGTTTAGGGGTATAGCTCAACTGGCAGAGCGTCGGTCTCCAAAACCGAAGGTTGGGGGTTCGATTCCCTCTGCCCCTGCCAAAAATCGCCACGTGTCCCACGTGGCATTTGTTTTAAGGTGTTATGGCGAATCCATCCGTCGAAACTGTAAATACCTCCGGCGATAAGCTGATGCTGGCCCTGGGCGTATTGCTGGTGTTGGCCGGATTCGTGGGCTTCTTCTGGCTGGCCAATCAGCAGTGGTACGTCCGCGGTGCCGCGTTGGCGGTGGGTATCATCGCCGGCGTGGCCGTCGGGCTGATGTCCGCCCCTGGCAAGAGCCTCATCGCGTTTGCCAAGGATTCGTACAAGGAAGTCCGTAAGGTCGTATGGCCCACCCGCAAGGAAGCAACGCAAACCACACTCGTCGTGTTCGGTTTCGTGCTCGTGATGGCGATTTTCCTCTGGTTGAGTGACAAATCGATCGAATGGGTGATTTTCTCGGCGATTCTGGGTTGGAAATGATATGAGCGATACTCCGGCATCCCCGAGCGGAAAGCGTTGGTACGTCGTGCACGCCTACTCCGGTATGGAGAAGAGCGTGCAACGCGCGCTTCAAGAGCGCATCGAACGTGCTGGCATGCAGGACAAATTCGGTCAGATCCTGGTTCCGACCGAAGAAGTGGTCGAAGTCAAAGGCGGCCACAAGGCTGTGACCGAGCGTCGTTTCTTCCCCGGCTACGTGCTGGTGGAAATGGAAATGACGGACGAAACGTGGCACCTCGTGAAGAACACCGCGAAGGTCACCGGTTTCGTCGGCGGTGCGCGTAACCGCCCGACCCCGATTTCCCCGAAGGAAGTCGAGAAGATCATGTCGCAGATGCAGGAAGGCGTCGAAAAGCCGCGCCCGAAGACCCTGTTCGAAGTCGGCGAGATGGTGCGTGTCAAGGAAGGCCCGTTCACGGACTTCAATGGCACCGTCGAAGAAGTCAACTACGAAAAATCGCGCGTGCGTGTGTCGGTCACCATCTTTGGCCGCTCTACCCCGGTCGAACTCGAGTTCGGTCAGGTCGAAAAAGTTTGATCCCGATTCGGTGGGCAGCCTCGGCTGCCCACCTTCGCGCTTACGGCCCGCGTCATGGTCGTTGAGGAGCGTCAGTAGCCAGCGGCGAAAGCGCGTTATCACTCACCGAACGCCTTCTTCGGCGTTCCAATGAGGTTTCAAATGGCAAAGAAGATTATCGGCTTTATCAAGCTGCAGATCCCTGCAGGTAAAGCCAACCCGTCGCCGCCGGTCGGTCCGGCACTGGGCCAGCGCGGCCTGAACATCATGGAGTTCTGCAAGGCGTTCAACGCGCAGACTCAAGGCATGGAGCCGGGTCTGCCGGTGCCGGTGGTCATCACGGCATTCGCTGACAAGAGCTTCACGTTCGTGATGAAGACGCCGCCGGCAACCGTCCTGATCAAGAAGGCGGCCAAGGTGGACAAGGGCTCGAGCAAGCCGCACACCGACAAGGTCGGTTCGATCACGCGCGCTCAAGCCGAAGAAATCGCGAAGACCAAGATGCCGGACCTTACGGCAGCTGATCTGGACGCAGCCGTTCGCACCATCGCTGGTAGCGCACGCTCGATGGGTATCACTGTGGAGGGCGTGTAAATGGCTAAGATCTCCAAGCGCCGTCAGGCATTTGCCGCCAAGGTCGACCGTCAGAAGCTGTACGCGATCGAAGACGCACTGAGCCTCGTGAAGGAATGCGCGAGCGCGAAGTTCGACGAGTCGATCGACGTCGCAGTCCAGCTCGGCATCGATGCGAAGAAGTCGGACCAGGTCGTTCGTGGTTCGGTCGTTCTGCCGGCAGGTACGGGCAAGTCGGTTCGCGTTGCCGTGTTCGCGCAAGGCGAAAAGGCCGAGCAGGCGCGTGCAGCAGGCGCGGAAATCGTCGGCATGGAAGACCTGGCCGAGCAGATCAAGGCTGGCCAGATGGACTTCGACATCGTGATCGCTTCGCCGGACACGATGCGTATCGTCGGTACGCTCGGCCAGATCCTCGGCCCGCGGGGCCTGATGCCGAACCCGAAGGTCGGTACGGTCACGCCGGACGTCGCAACCGCCGTCAAGAACGCGAAGGCTGGTCAGGTGCAATTCCGTGTCGACAAGGCCGGTATCATCCACGCGACCATCGGCCGTGCATCGTTCGAGCCGACCGCGCTGCGTTCGAACCTGTCGGCGCTGATCGACGCGCTGCAGAAGGCAAAGCCGGCAACGAGCAAGGGCGTGTACCTGCGCAAGATCGCACTGTCGAGCACGATGGGCGTCGGCGTGCGTGTCGACCAGGCTACGCTGGCAGCACAGTAAGCAAGTATTCGGGCCGCCTCGCTCGCGAAGCGGCCTACATGGGCTTTGGGCGGTTGTTCGTGCAGCAAGGCGAACAACCGGTTATCAAAGACCGTTGGTGGGGCGCAGCAGTCAGGCGATCCCTTAATTCAAGCCAACGCAGATGGCGAACCCGAAAAAGTTTTGCAGTGGTGAAGCCGCAGGCCGAGAAGCGATTCGCGGCGTGAGGTGGAAATACTCCTAACGAGGTCGGACGCCGTTGTTGAACGAGGTACGTGAGGTTCCGGTCATACCGGCCGCGCCGAACGTATCGTTTCTGGAGGCTAACCGTGCCGCTTAATAGAGAAGACAAGCAAGCCGTCGTCGCTGAGGTTTCCGCGCAAGTCGCGAAGGCCCAGACCGTTGTGCTGGCTGAGTATCGTGGAATTGCGGTTGGCGATCTGACCAAGCTGCGCGCGCAAGCGCGTGAGCAGAAGGTTTACCTGCGCGTGTTGAAGAACACGCTGGCGCGTCGCGCCGTCGAAGGTACGCCGTTTGCTCCGCTGGCAGAGCAGATGACTGGTCCGCTGATCTACGGCATCTCGGAAGATGCAATTGCCGCTGCTAAGGTCGTCAACGACTTCAGCAAGGGCAATGAAAAGTTGGTCATCAAGGCTGGTTCGTTCGATGGCAAGGTGATGGACAAGGCTGGCGTGCAAGCGCTGGCAAGCATCCCGAGCCGCGAAGAACTGCTCTCGAAGCTGCTGTTCGTTATGCAATCGCCTGTTTCGGGCTTCGCGCGTGCTCTCGCCGCGCTGGCCGAGAAGAAGCAAGCGGAAGCTGCGTAAGCGAACGTGCATCAGCGTTACTGATCGCTGGCTGTATCCGAATTCAATTTAGGAGTATTTCAAATGGCAATCGCAAAAGAAGACATCCTGGCAGCAGTCGAAGGGATGACCGTTCTGGAACTGAACGAACTGGTCAAGGCGTTCGAAGAGAAGTTTGGCGTGTCGGCAGCTGCAGTGGCAGTCGCTGGCCCGGCAGGCGGCGGCGCAGCTGCTGCAGCAGAAGAGAAGACCGAATTCACGGTCGTCCTGGCTGAAGCCGGCGCCAACAAGGTTTCGGTCATCAAGGCCGTTCGCGAACTGACGGGCCTGGGCCTGAAGGAAGCGAAGGACCTGGTTGACGGTGCACCGAAGCCCGTCAAGGAAGGCGTCGACAAGGCTGCTGCTGAAGAAGCCAAGAAGAAGCTGGAAGAAGCTGGCGCGAAGGTCGAAGTCAAGTAAGTTTCGGCGCGCTGTGCGAAGGCTGGCGGTATTTTCACCGCCGGCCTTTTTGTGCTTTGTGGGGTCGTTATTCTGGCACTCATTCGGGAGCCCGAATAATCGGCCCCAGAAGCCAAAGAAAACCGCCTGATCGTTGTGATGGATCACTCACGACTGGCGGTTCTCTTTGTCTTCTGA
Source organism: Burkholderia sp. A2 (assembly GCF_001729305.1). Classification (NCBI taxonomy): domain Bacteria; kingdom Pseudomonadati; phylum Pseudomonadota; class Betaproteobacteria; order Burkholderiales; family Burkholderiaceae; genus Burkholderia; species Burkholderia sp. A2. The sequence goes on from NZ_LZXX01000122.1 coordinate 3,830, forward strand.
AGCGACTGCAGAAGGCAAGTTTGGTCGGGTAGCGGGCAACACAGGCATCCGCTGCCGTCAGCCAGCGGTTGGTAGCGGCCAACCACCAAGCTTCTCGGCTCGTTCAAGCCGTCGAACGGCCATCGGGTCTCAGTCGGTGAACACTCGGGTTTGAAACGTCCAGGTATTCCGCCTCGATAGCACCCGCCGTGATTCGGAGATCGTATGCAATATTCCTTCACCGAGAAGAAGCGCATTCGCAAGAGTTTCGCGAAGCGCCCCATCGTTCACCAAGTTCCGTTCTTGCTGGCTACCCAGCTTGAATCATTCAGCACGTTTCTGCAAGCCGATGTGCCCGCGACGCAACGTAAGCCTGAGGGTTTGCAGGCCGCGTTCACATCGGTATTTCCCATTGTTTCGCACAACGGTTTCGCGCGCCTCGAGTTCGTGAGCTATGCGCTGTCCTCGCCGGCATTCAACATCAAGGAATGCCAGCAGCGTGGCCTGACGTACTGCTCCGCGCTGCGCGCGAAGGTCCGCCTCGTCATCCTCGACAAGGAATCGCCGAACAAGCCGGTCGTCAAGGAAGTGAAGGAGCAGGAAGTGTACATGGGCGAAATTCCGCTCATGACGCCGACGGGCTCGTTCGTCATCAACGGCACCGAGCGTGTCATCGTCTCGCAGCTGCACCGTTCGCCGGGCGTGTTCTTCGAACACGACAAGGGCAAGACGCACAGCTCGGGCAAGCTGCTGTTCTCGGCACGGATCATTCCGTACCGCGGCTCGTGGCTCGACTTCGAATTCGATCCGAAGGACATCCTGTATTTCCGCGTCGACCGTCGCCGCAAGATGCCGGTCACGATCCTGCTGAAGGCCATCGGCCTGACGCCGGAACAGATTCTCGCGAACTTCTTCGTGTTCGACAACTTCACGCTGATGGACGAAGGCGCGCAACTCGAGTTCGTGCCCGAGCGCCTGCGTGGCGAAGTCGCGCGTTTCGACATCACGGATCGTGATGGCAAGGTGATCGTCCAGAAGGACAAGCGGATCAACGCGAAGCACATTCGCGACCTCGAAGCCGCGAAGACCAAGTTCATCTCGGTGCCGGAAGACTATCTGCTCGGTCGCGTGCTGGCGAAGAACGTCGTCGACGGCGACACCGGCGAAGTGATCGCGAGCGCGAACGACGAAGTCACGGAAAGCGTGCTCGAGAAACTGCGCGAAGCGGGCATCAAGGACATCCAGACGCTCTACACGAACGATCTGGACCAGGGTCCGTACATCTCGTCGACGCTGCGTGTCGACGAAACGACCGACAGGACGGCCGCGCGCATCGCGATCTACCGCATGATGCGCCCGGGCGAGCCGCCGACCGAAGAAGCGGTCGAGGCGCTGTTCAACCGTCTGTTCTACAGCGAAGAAGCGTACGACCTGTCGAAGGTCGGCCGTATGAAGTTCAACCGCCGCGTCGGCCGTGACGAGATCGTCGGCCCGATGACGCTGCAGGACGACGACATCCTCGCGACGATCAAGATCCTCGTCGAGCTGCGCAACGGCAAGGGCGAAGTGGACGACATCGACCACCTCGGCAACCGTCGCGTGCGTTGCGTCGGCGAACTGGCGGAAAACCAGTTCCGCGCGGGTCTCGTGCGTGTCGAGCGCGCGGTCAAGGAACGCCTCGGCCAGGCCGAAAGCGAAAACCTGATGCCGCACGACCTGATCAACTCGAAGCCGATTTCGTCGGCGATCCGCGAGTTCTTCGGTTCGTCGCAGCTGTCGCAGTTCATGGACCAGACCAACCCGCTGTCGGAAATCACGCACAAGCGCCGTGTTTCCGCACTGGGCCCGGGCGGTCTGACGCGCGAGCGCGCAGGCTTCGAAGTCCGCGACGTGCACCCGACCCACTACGGCCGCGTGTGCCCGATCGAAACGCCGGAAGGTCCGAACATCGGCCTGATCAACTCGCTCGCACTGTACGCGCACCTGAACGAGTACGGCTTCCTCGAGACGCCGTACCGCAAGGTCGTGGACAGCAAGGTGACCGACCAGATCGACTACCTGTCGGCGATCGAGGAAGGCCGCTACATGATCGCTCAGGCGAACGCCGCGATCGACGAGAACGGCCAGCTGATCGACGAACTCGTGTCGTCGCGCGAAGCCGGCGAAACGATGATGGTCACGCCGGATCGGATCCAGTACATGGACGTCGCGCCGTCGCAGATCGTGTCGGTGGCAGCATCGCTGATCCCGTTCCTCGAACACGATGACGCGAACCGTGCACTGATGGGTTCGAACATGCAGCGTCAGGCCGTGCCGTGTCTGCGTCCGGAAAAGCCGGTCGTCGGTACGGGCATCGAGCGCACCTGCGCGGTCGACTCGGGTACGACGGTCCAGGCGTTCCGCGGCGGTGTGGTCGACTACGTCGACGCGGGCCGTATCGTGATTCGCGTGAACGACGACGAAGCGGTCGCGGGTGAAGTCGGTGTCGACATCTACAACCTGATCAAGTACACGCGTTCGAACCAGAACACGAACATCAACCAGCGTCCGATCGTGAAGATGGGCGACAAGGTCTCGCGCGGCGACGTGCTGGCCGACGGCGCCTCGACGGACCTGGGCGAGCTCGCGCTCGGCCAGAACATGCTGATCGCGTTCATGCCGTGGAACGGCTACAACTTCGAGGATTCGATCCTGATCTCGGAGAAGGTGGTCGCGGACGATCGCTACACGTCGATCCACATCGAAGAGCTGAACGTCGTTGCACGCGACACGAAGCTCGGGCCGGAAGAAATCACGCGCGACATCTCGAACCTGGCGGAAGTCCAGCTCGGCCGTCTCGACGAATCGGGCATCGTGTACATCGGTGCTGAAGTCGAAGCGGGCGACGTGCTGGTCGGCAAGGTCACGCCGAAGGGCGAGACCCAGCTGACGCCGGAAGAGAAGCTGCTGCGCGCGATCTTCGGCGAGAAGGCTTCGGACGTGAAGGACACGTCGCTGCGCGTGCCGTCGGGCATGAGCGGCACCGTGATCGACGTCCAGGTGTTCACGCGTGAAGGCATCCAGCGCGACAAGCGTGCGCAACAGATCATCGACGACGAACTGAAGCGCTACCGTCTCGACCTGAACGACCAGCTGCGCATCGTGGAAGGCGACGCGTTCCAGCGTCTCGCGCGCATGCTCGTGGGCAAGGTCGCGAACGGCGGTCCGAAGAAGCTCGCGAAGGGCACGAAGATCGACCAGGCTTACCTGGAAGATCTCGACCACTACCACTGGTTCGACATCCGCCTCGCGGACGACGAAGCAGCGGCATCGCTCGAAGCGATCAAGAACTCGATCGAAGAGAAGCGTCACCAGTTCGACCTCGCGTTCGAAGAGAAGCGCAAGAAGCTCACGCAAGGCGACGAACTGCCGCCGGGCGTGCTGAAGATGGTCAAGGTGTACCTCGCGGTGAAGCGCCGTCTGCAGCCTGGCGACAAGATGGCAGGCCGCCACGGTAACAAGGGTGTCGTGTCGAAGATCGTCCCGATCGAAGACATGCCGTACATGGCCGACGGCCGTCCGGCAGACGTCGTGCTGAACCCGCTCGGCGTGCCGTCGCGGATGAACGTGGGTCAGGTTCTGGAAGTCCACCTCGGCTGGGCCGCGAAGGGCCTCGGCTGGCGTATCGGCGAAATGCTGCAGCGTCAGGCGAAGATCGAGGAACTGCGTACGTTCCTGACGAAGATCTACAACGAGTCGGGCCGCCAGGAAGATCTGGAAAGCTTCACCGACGACGAGATCCTCGAACTCGCGAAGAACCTGCGCGAAGGCGTGCCGTTTGCGACGCCGGTGTTCGACGGTGCGACCGAGGAAGAAATGGGCAAGATGCTCGACCTCGCGTTCCCGGACGACATCGCCGAACAGCTCGGCATGAACCCGTCGAAGAACCAGGTCCGCCTGTACGACGGCCGCACGGGCGAGATGTTCGAACGTCGCGTGACGCTCGGCTACATGCACTACCTGAAGCTGCACCACTTGGTCGACGACAAGATGCACGCGCGTTCGACCGGCCCGTACTCGCTCGTCACGCAGCAGCCGCTGGGTGGTAAGGCGCAGTTCGGTGGTCAGCGTTTCGGTGAAATGGAAGTGTGGGCGCTCGAAGCGTACGGCGCGTCCTACGTGCTGCAGGAAATGCTGACGGTGAAGTCGGACGACGTGACCGGCCGGACGAAGGTGTACGAAAACCTCGTCAAGGGCGATCACGTGATCGATGCAGGCATGCCGGAATCCTTCAACGTGCTCGTGAAGGAAATCCGCTCGCTCGGTATCGATATCGATCTCGACCGCAATTAATCGGACTACGGAGAGAAAGCAATGAAAGCTCTGCTCGATCTATTCAAGCAAGTCCAACAGGAAGAAGTTTTCGACGCGATCAAGATCGGTCTGGCCTCGCCCGACAAGATCCGTTCGTGGTCGTTCGGCGAAGTGAAGAAGCCGGAGACCATCAACTACCGTACGTTCAAGCCGGAACGCGATGGTCTGTTCTGCGCGAAGATCTTCGGGCCGATCAAGGACTACGAGTGCCTGTGCGGCAAGTACAAGCGCCTGAAGCACCGCGGCGTGATCTGCGAGAAGTGCGGCGTCGAAGTGACGCTGGCGAAGGTGCGTCGCGAACGGATGGGCCACATCGAGCTGGCCTCGCCGGTCGCGCACATCTGGTTCCTGAAGTCGTTGCCGTCGCGTCTGGGCATGGTGCTCGACATGACGCTGCGCGACATCGAACGCGTGCTGTACTTCGAAGCGTACGTGGTGATCGAACCGGGCATGACGCCGCTGAAGGCGCGGCAGATCATGACCGAAGAGGATTACTACAACAAGGTCGAGGAATACGGCGACGAATTCCGTGCCGAGATGGGCGCGGAAGGCGTGCGTGAACTGCTGCGCGCGATCAACATCGACGAGCAGGTCGAGACGCTGCGCACCGAGCTGAAGAACACCGGCTCGGAAGCGAAGATCAAGAAGTACGCGAAGCGCCTGAAGGTCCTCGAGGCATTCCAGCGCTCGGGCATCAAGCCCGAGTGGATGATCCTCGAAGTGCTGCCGGTGCTGCCGCCGGAACTGCGTCCGCTCGTGCCGCTGGACGGCGGCCGTTTCGCGACGTCGGACCTGAACGACCTGTATCGCCGCGTGATCAACCGTAACAACCGGTTGAAGCGTCTGCTCGAGCTGAAGGCGCCTGAAATCATCGTCCGCAACGAAAAGCGGATGCTGCAGGAAGCCGTCGACTCGCTGCTCGACAACGGTCGTCGCGGCAAGGCGATGACGGGCGCGAACAAGCGTCCGCTGAAGTCGCTCGCCGACATGATCAAGGGCAAGGGCGGTCGTTTCCGTCAGAACCTGCTGGGCAAGCGCGTCGACTACTCGGGCCGTTCGGTCATCGTGGTCGGCCCGACGCTGAAGCTGCACCAGTGCGGTCTGCCGAAGCTGATGGCGCTCGAGCTGTTCAAGCCGTTCATCTTCAACAAGCTGGAAGTGATGGGGGTAGCTACGACCATCAAGGCTGCGAAGAAGGAAGTCGAGAACCAGACACCGGTGGTGTGGGACATCCTCGAAGAGGTGATCCGCGAGCATCCGGTGATGCTGAACCGTGCGCCGACGCTGCACCGTCTCGGTATCCAGGCGTTCGAGCCGGTGCTGATCGAAGGCAAGGCGATCCAGCTGCACCCGCTCGTCTGCGCGGCGTTCAACGCCGACTTCGACGGTGACCAGATGGCCGTTCACGTGCCGCTGTCGCTCGAAGCGCAGATGGAAGCGCGTACGCTGATGCTGGCGTCGAACAACGTGCTGTTCCCGGCCAACGGCGATCCGTCGATCGTGCCGTCGCAGGATATCGTGCTGGGTCTGTACTATGCGACCCGCGAAGCGATCAACGGCAAGGGCGAAGGCCTGTCGTTCACCGGCGTGTCGGAAGTGATCCGCGCGTACGAGAACAAGGAAGTCGAGCTGGCCTCGCGCGTCAACGTGCGGATCACCGAAATGGTCCGCAACGAGGACACGTCGGAAGGCGCGCCGGAATTCGTGCCGAAGATCTCGCTGTACGCGACGACCGTCGGTCGCGCGATCCTGTCGGAGATCCTGCCGCACGGCCTGCCGTTCTCGGTGCTGAACAAGCCGCTGAAGAAGAAGGAAATCTCGCGCCTGATCAACACGGCGTTCCGCAAGTGCGGTCTGCGCGCGACGGTGGTGTTTGCCGACCAGCTGATGCAGTCGGGTTTCCGTCTCGCGACGCGTGCCGGCATCTCGATCTGCGTGGACGACATGCTCGTGCCGCCGCAGAAGGAAACGATCGTCGGCGACGCCGCGAAGAAGGTGAAGGAGTACGACCGCCAGTACATGTCGGGTCTCGTCACCGCGCAGGAACGCTACAACAACGTGGTCGACATCTGGTCGGCAACGTCGGAAGCGGTCGGCAAGGCGATGATGGAGCAGCTGTCGACGGAGCCGGTGATCGATCGCGACGGCAACGAGACGCGCCAGGAGTCGTTCAACTCGATCTACATGATGGCCGACTCGGGCGCCCGGGGTTCGGCGGTTCAGATTCGTCAGCTGGCCGGTATGCGAGGCCTGATGGCGAAGCCGGACGGCTCGATTATCGAGACGCCGATTACCGCGAACTTCCGCGAAGGTCTGAATGTGTTGCAGTACTTCATCTCGACCCACGGTGCACGTAAGGGTCTGGCTGATACGGCACTGAAGACCGCGAACTCGGGTTACCTGACGCGTCGTCTGGTCGACGTCACGCAGGATCTGGTCGTCGTGGAAGACGATTGCGGCACGTCGAACGGCGTCGCGATGAAGGCGCTGGTCGAAGGCGGTGAAGTCGTCGAAGCGCTGCGCGACCGTATCCTCGGCCGCGTCGCGGTCGCGGACGTCGTGAACCCGGAAACGCAGGAAACGCTGTACGAATCGGGCACGCTGCTCGACGAAACGGCGGTCGAGGAAATCGAACGCCTCGGCATCGACGAAGTGCGCGTGCGCACGCCGCTGACCTGCGAAACGCGTTACGGCCTGTGCGCGGCCTGCTACGGCCGTGACCTCGGCCGCGGCTCGCTCGTGAACGTCGGCGAAGCGGTCGGCGTGATCGCGGCGCAGTCGATCGGCGAACCGGGCACGCAGCTGACGATGCGGACGTTCCACATCGGTGGCGCGGCATCGCGTGCGGCAGTGGCTTCGTCGGTCGAAGCGAAGAGCAACGGTATCGTCCGCTTCACGGCGACGATGCGCTACGTCACGAACGCGAAGGGCGAGCAGATCGTCATTTCCCGTTCGGGCGAAGCGATGATCACCGACGACTTCGGTCGCGAGCGCGAGCGTCACAAAGTGCCGTACGGCGCGACGCTGCTGCAGCTCGACGGCGCGACCATCAAGGCCGGCACGCAGCTCGCCACGTGGGATCCGCTGACGCGCCCGATCATCACCGAGTACGGTGGTACGGTGAAGTTCGAGAACGTCGAGGAAGGCGTGACCGTCGCGAAGCAGATCGACGACGTGACCGGCCTGTCGACGCTGGTCGTGATCGACGTGAAGCGCCGCGGTTCGCAGGCTTCGAAGAGCGTGCGTCCGCAGGTGAAGCTGCTCGACGCGAACGGCGAGGAAGTGAAGATCCCGGGCACGGAACACGCCGTGCAGATCGGCTTCCAGGTCGGCGCGCTGATCACCGTGAAGGATGGCCAGCAGGTGCAGGTCGGTGAAGTGCTCGCACGTATCCCGACCGAAGCGCAGAAGACGCGTGACATTACCGGCGGTCTGCCGCGGGTGGCGGAACTGTTCGAAGCGCGTTCGCCGAAGGATGCCGGCATTCTCGCGGAAGTCACCGGTACGACGTCGTTCGGCAAGGACACGAAGGGCAAGCAGCGTCTCGTCATCACGGACCTCGAGGGCAACCAGCACGAGTTCCTGATCGCGAAGGAAAAGCAGGTTCTGGTTCACGATGCCCAGGTCGTCAACAAGGGCGAAATGATCGTGGACGGTCCGGCCGATCCGCACGACATCCTGCGTCTGCAGGGTATCGAGGCGCTGTCGCGCTACATCGTCGACGAAGTCCAGGACGTGTACCGTCTGCAGGGTGTGAAGATCAACGACAAGCACATCGAGGTGATCGTTCGCCAGATGCTGCGTCGTGTGCAGATCACCGACAACGGCGATACGCGCTTCATCCCGGGCGAACAGGTCGAACGTTCCGACATGCTGGACGAGAACGATCGCATGATCGCCGAGGGCAAGCGTCCGGCTTCGTACGACAACGTGCTGCTCGGTATCACGAAGGCGTCGCTGTCGACCGACTCGTTCATCTCCGCGGCATCGTTCCAGGAAACGACCCGCGTGCTGACCGAAGCGGCGATCATGGGCAAGCGCGACGATCTGCGCGGCCTGAAGGAAAACGTGATCGTCGGCCGTCTGATTCCGGCCGGTACGGGTCTCGCGTTCCACAAGGCACGCAAGGCGAAGGAATCGTCGGATCGCGAGCGTTTCGACCAGATCGCAGCGGAAGAGGCATTCGACTTCGGCACGCCGAGCGCGCCGGCGGAAGAGCCGCAACACCCGGCAGCCGAGTAAGCGCGGCGCGGCGCAAGCCGCGTTGCCTTGCTATCATCGCTGTCGCCGAAACCGCCCGGTTCTGCCGGGCGGTTTTTTTTCATCCTTCGTTCCCGCGCATGACGTGCCTGTGCCGCGCCGGCGCATGCCCCGCGATCGCCTTCGGCATGACCGCGACAGGCCCGTGACGCACGCGAACGAACCCTGACCGAATGGCCAACATCGTGCGATTCGCCACGCGTCGCGCGAGCGGGTTGTTAAAATTGCGGTCATCGCTTAGCCGTCCCTGGTCTCATTCATGTCCCGCGCCCTCGAAATACTCGACGAAGTCTTTGGTTACTCCGCCTTTCGCGGCCAGCAGGGCGAGATCGTCGAGCACGTCGCCGGCGGCGGCGATTGCCTCGTGCTGATGCCGACCGGCGGCGGCAAGTCGCTGTGCTACCAGATTCCCGCGCTGCTGCGCCGCGAGGCCGGGCAGGGCGCCGGCATCGTCGTGTCGCCGCTGATCGCGCTGATGCAGGACCAGGTCGCCGCGTTGAGCGAAGTCGGCGTGCGCGCGGCCTACCTGAATTCGACGCTGTCGGGTGCCGAGGCCGCGGCCACCGAGCGCGCGCTGCGCGAAGGCGAGATCGATTTGCTGTACGTCGCGCCGGAGCGGTTGATGACGGGCCGCTTCCTCGACCTGCTCGAGCGCGCAAAGATCGGCCTGTTCGCGATCGACGAAGCGCACTGCGTGTCGCAATGGGGGCACGATTTCCGCCCGGAATACATCCAGTTGTCGGTGCTGCACGAGCGCTTCCCGTCGGTGCCGCGCATCGCGCTGACCGCCACCGCCGATGCGATCACGCGCGACGAGATCATCCATCGTCTCGCACTCGACGACGCGCGCGTGTTCGTGTCGAGCTTCGACCGCCCGAACATCCGCTACCGGATCGTCGAAAAGGACAACGCGCGTTCGCAACTGCTCGACTTCATCCGCGCCGAGCACACGAATACAGACGGCACGACCGACGCCGGCGTCGTCTATTGCCTGTCGCGCCGCAAGGTCGAGGAAACGGCCGAATGGCTGAAGGCGCAGGGCGTGCGCGCGCTGCCGTATCACGCGGGAATGGAGTTCGAGGTGCGGCAGAAGCACCAGGAAATGTTCCAGCGCGAGGAAGGCATCGTGATGTGCGCGACGATCGCGTTCGGGATGGGCATCGACAAGCCCGACGTGCGCTTCGTCGCGCACCTCGATCTGCCGAAGAGCGTCGAAGGCTACTACCAGGAAACCGGCCGCGCGGGCCGCGACGGGATGCCGGCGAACGCGTGGATGGCGTACGGCCTCGGCGACGTCGTCCAGCAGCGCAAGATGATCGACGAATCGGACGCGGACGACGCGCACAAGCGCGTGCAGACGTCGAAGCTCGACGCGCTGCTCGGGCTGTGCGAGACGATCTCGTGCCGCCGCGTGCGGCTGCTGAACTACTTCGGCGAGGCGAGCCAGCCGTGCGGCAACTGCGACACGTGCCTCGAGCCGCCCGATTCATGGGACGCGACGCGCGAGGCGCAGATGGCGCTGTCGTGCGTGTTCCGCGCGCAGCGCGCGAGTGGCTTCAACTTCGGCGCGAGCCATCTGATCGAGATCCTGCGCGGCGGCCGCACCGAGAAGGTGCTGCAGCGCGGCCATGACCAGTTGAGCACGTTCGGTATCGGCGCAGCGCTGTCCGAGCCCGAGTGGCGCGCGATTTTCCGGCAACTGGTCGCGTACGGCTACCTGGCCGTCGATCATGGCGGCTTCGGCGCACTGGTGCTTACCGAGGCCGCGAAGCCGGTGCTGAAGAACGAGGAAAAGGTCACGCTGCGTCGCTACGTGAAGCCGCAGCGCACACGCCAGTCGTCGAGCCGCAGCGGCACGCGCGTCGATCCGACGGCCGGCATGGGCGCCCGCGAGCGCGCACGGTGGGACGCGCTGCGCGCCTGGCGCGCGGAAACCGCGAAAACGGACGGCGTGCCGGCCTACGTGATCTTTCACGACGCGACGCTCGCCGAAATCGCGCGCAACGCGCCGGAGACGATCGAGGACCTGCGCCATATCCCCGGCATGGGCGTGCGCAAGCTCGAGCGCTTCGGCGACGAGATCATCGACGTCGTCGAATCGGCCTGACACAGCGTTCCGACCCCTGCTGTAAACCACGCGATCGGCCGGCAAATCACGCAAGCCGTTGACTTAGTTGGCATTTCCGGAATATCATGCTGGGTTCCGGTATTCGGTGGGCCGAGTCGCGTTCGACAGTTCGCACCCGATTCGCCGGTTCGGAAGTCAACTGTGCGTCGATTCTCGCTTTGCCCGAAATCGATGTGCAGATTTTGTTCAATTTCAGGAATAAACAATGCCAACCATCAACCAACTGGTTCGCAAAGGCCGTCAGTCGGAAACGACGAAGAGCAAGAGCCCGGCCCTGCAGGACTGCCCCCAGCGTCGCGGCGTGTGCACCCGTGTGTACACGACGACGCCGAAGAAGCCTAACTCGGCACTCCGTAAGGTCGCCAAGGTTCGTCTGACGAACGGCTTCGAAGTGATTTCGTACATCGGCGGTGAAGGCCACAACCTGCAGGAACACTCGGTTGTGCTGATCCGCGGCGGCCGTGTGAAGGACTTGCCGGGTGTGCGTTACCACATGGTTCGCGGCTCGCTGGATACCCAGGGCGTCAAGGACCGTAAGCAAGCGCGTTCGAAGTACGGCGCGAAGCGTGCAAAGGCTGCCAAGTAAGCAGTTTTTGATCAGGGATCGCCGCAGGGCGGTCAAGGCGGGAGTGCCGGATTGCCGGTGCTGTCGAGTAAGTGGTCACCCGGCCAAGCTGGTTAGTCGTGAAGATGTGATCGGGTTTGTTGGTGGCCGCGGAGCTGGATCCAGCTCCAACTGAACAAGTAAAGGAAGAATCATGCCGCGTCGTCGCGAAGTCCCCAAGCGGGAAGTGTTGCCGGATCCGAAGTTCGGTAACGTTGATGTTGCCAAGTTCATGAACATGCTGATGCTGTCCGGCAAGAAGTCGGTCGCAGAGCGCATCGTTTATGGCGCATTCGAACAGATCCAGACCAAGGGTGGCAAGGACCCGCTGGAAGTGTTCACGGTTGCGCTCAACAACGTGAAGCCGGTGGTCGAAGTGAAGAGCCGTCGCGTTGGTGGTGCCAACTATCAAGTTCCGGTCGAAGTGCGCCCGTCGCGTCGTATGGCATTGGCGATGCGCTGGCTGCGTGAGGCTGCGAAGAAGCGCAGCGAGAAGTCGATGGCCCTGCGCCTGGCAGGTGAACTCTCCGAAGCGGCCGAAGGCCGTGGCGGCGCGATGAAGAAGCGCGACGAAGTTCACCGCATGGCAGAAGCCAACCGCGCGTTCTCGCATTTCCGTTTCTAAGCGCCTGGCTGGGCTGTTTGCGGAAATAAATTCCGGGCGGGTGCGCTTTTCAGGCGCCTCGCCCGTTTGTGTTGAGGCGTGATGCGGCAGGGCTGCATCACGTCATCCCAGTAGAGGATCAAAGTGGCTCGCAAGACTCCTATCGAGCGCTACCGCAATATCGGTATTAGCGCTCACATCGACGCCGGCAAAACGACGACGACCGAGCGCATTCTGTTTTACACCGGTGTGAACCACAAGATCGGTGAAGTCCACGACGGCGCAGCCACGATGGACTGGATGGAGCAGGAACAGGAACGTGGCATCACGATCACGTCCGCTGCTACCACGGCCTTCTGGAAGGGCATGGGCGGCAACTATCCGGAACACCGCATCAACATCATCGACACCCCGGGCCACGTCGACTTCACGATCGAAGTGGAGCGTTCGATGCGCGTGCTCGACGGCGCATGCATGGTGTACTGCGCAGTGGGCGGCGTGCAGCCGCAGTCGGAAACGGTGTGGCGCCAGGCGAACAAGTACAAGGTGCCGCGTCTCGCGTTCGTCAACAAGATGGACCGTACCGGCGCGAACTTCTTCAAGGTCTACGACCAGCTCCGTCTGCGCCTGAAGGCGAACCCGGTTCCGGTCGTGGTGCCGATCGGCTCGGAAGAAAACTTCAAGGGCGTGGTCGACCTGATCAAGATGAAGGCGATCATTTGGGATGAAGCGTCGCAAGGCACGAAGTTCGACTACGTCGACATCCCGGCCGAGCTCGCGGAAACCTGCAAGGAATGGCGCGAAAAGATGGTCGAAGTGGCTGCCGAAGCCAGCGAAGACCTGATGAACAAGTACCTGGAAGAAGGCGATCTGCCGGAAGCCGACATCGTCAAGGCGCTGCGTGATCGTACGATCGCGTGCGAAATCCAGCCGATGCTGTGCGGTACCGCGTTCAAGAACAAGGGCGTGCAGCGTATGCTCGACGCCGTGATCGACTTCCTGCCGTCGCCGGTCGACATCCCGCCGGTCAAGGGCGAGCTCGAAAACGGCGAAGAAGCAGAGCGCAAGGCGTCGGACGAAGAGAAGTTCTCGTCGCTCGCGTTCAAGATCATGACCGACCCGTTCGTCGGCCAGCTGATCTTCTTCCGCGTGTACTCGGGCGTCGTCAACTCGGGCGACACGCTGCTGAATTCGACCAAGGGCAAGAAGGAACGCCTCGGCCGTATTCTGCAGATGCACGCGAACCAGCGTGAAGAAATCAAGGAAGTCCGCGCAGGCGACATCGCCGCAGCGGTCGGCCTGAAGGAAGCGACCACGGGCGACACGCTGTGCGACCCGGCGAACCCGATCGTTCTCGAACGCATGGTGTTCCCGGAGCCGGTGATTTCGCAAGCAGTCGAGCCGAAGACCAAGGCCGACCAGGAAAAGATGGGCCTCGCACTGAACCGTCTGGCTCAGGAAGACCCGTCGTTCCGCGTGCAGACCGACGAAGAGTCGGGCCAGACCATCATTTCGGGCATGGGCGAGCTCCACCTCGAAATTCTGGTCGACCGGATGAAGCGTGAATTCGGCGTGGAAGCGACCGTCGGCAAGCCGCAGGTTGCGTACCGCGAAACGATCCGTTCGACGGCGAAGGATGTCGACGGCAAGTTCGTCAAGCAGTCGGGTGGTCGCGGCCAGTACGGTCACGCGGTCATCACGCTCGAGCCGAACGAACAAGGCAAGGGCTACGAGTTCTTCGACGAGATCAAGGGTGGTGTGATTCCGCGTGAATACATCCCGGCGGTCGACAAGGGTATCCAGGACACGCTGAAGTCGGGCGTGCTGGCTGGCTTCCCGGTCGTCGACGTGAAGGTTCACCTGACGTTCGGTTCGTACCACGACGTTGACTCGAACGAAAACGCGTTCCGCATGGCCGGTTCGATGGCGTTCAAGGAAGCGATGCGCAAGGCGAACCCGGTCGTCCTCGAGCCGATGATGGCTGTCGAAGTCGAGACGCCGGAAGACTACATGGGCAACGTGATGGGCGACCTGTCGGGCCGTCGCGGTATCGTCCAGGGCATGGAAGACATGGTTGGCGGCGGCAAGATCGTGCGCGCCGAAGTGCCGCTGTCGGAAATGTTCGGCTACTCGACGTCGCTGCGCTCGCTGACGCAAGGTCGTGCAACGTACACGATGGAGTTCAAGCACTACGCTGAAGCTCCGCGCAACGTTGCCGAGGCGATCATCAGCGCGAAGTCGAAGTAAATCTGTAGCTCTCAATCGATTATTTTTTGAAAGAAGAGAATCATGGCAAAAGAAAAGTTTGAGCGGACCAA
>NZ_LZXX01000123.1:0-32646 GCF_001729305.1 Burkholderia sp. A2
GCGCGTCGAGACGCGCGCATGGTTATGCCCTGTCGATCCAGCGCGGGCGTTTCTCGTCGGGCTTCGCGTCGATCGGTCGGCCGCCGTTGCTGCGATCCCAAGCGCAACGATGAACACCTGTGATGTGTTCGACAATCCGTTCACCATCTTCCGGCCGGATGCGAATGCTCGCGCGGACGGTCGGCCGCTGGTTTTCGCCTACCGGGTCAAGGTCGAACGTGAAAGTCACGTCACGGTAGCCGGGAGCATCGCCGTAGGTTATGAGCTTGGCACTGAAATCCAGTTCGTTATCGGCCTGCTGCCGACTGGCGAGCTCGTCATGCCGCGCCAGTCGCGTGCGCTCGGCCGAAGCGTAAGCGGCGGTCTGTGCATCGCGTTCAAACTCCTTCGCAACGGCCGGTACAAGGATTGCCCACTCCGGGCCAATGCGGTCGATTGCTTCGGCAATCGTGTGGTTCATCGCAGCGAGCCAGTCAGGCCGGTTGAGAACGAGCGCGGCCGCGAGGGCTTCGCCCTTAGACATGGCATTGATGCCGCCGGCTGCGGCGTCGCGCGCCTTGCTGAGCATGTGCTTGAAATCTGGACTACTAGTGTCGATCACCGCTTCGGTAATCTTGCTGAGCATGCTCTTGAAATCCCGATTGCTCTTGTCCATCGTCACTCCCGATATCGGCGCGCAACGGCGCGGGTGGTTGCTGACCGCTCGGCACGCTCACACTGCGCGCCACGTTGCAAATCATAGTCGCACATCATTCCTAATACAAGACTATGTTTTGCAACATGGCGTGCCTCGACCGTACAAGGGTTTGACGGCGGCCGGCGCGACGTTGCACAACTTAGGAGTTTTGCAACGCGACGAAGCGGCGAGCGGGTAGCATCAGCATTGAGTCGATGGGCGCGACGACAACGGGGGAACCGTGTTCGATACAGACGAGGAAATAGAGGCTTACATCGCCGGCCTACAGGGCGGCCTCGATGAATTCCGGCAAATGATCGGCTCGGGGCGCATTGCGAATATCCGGCAGCAACGCGGCCGGGACTATCTACAGCGCCTCGATGCGCGCGGCGCGGCAGAGGTGGAGAGACGGCAGCTCGACGCGGCCGAACGCGGCGCGGAAGCCACGGAACGCGCAGCGGCAGCCGCTGAGACTTCGGCGCGCGAAGCGGCGAAACAATCAGCGATCGCTGCTCGCGCCGCGACAATCGCCATCATCGCGTGCATCGTGACTGCCATCTTGGGCGTTGCCGGCGTGCTTGTGACGTGGCTCAAGTGAGCCGCCTTCAAAAAAAACGGCCGCCGCAGCGACCGTCGAAAACTCCGCCGAAGCGCGGAGCCTGAGAGAGTGTATTAATCAGCGCGAACGGCGCGGTGCGTGCCGGCGGGTGCATCGTCGTCCTCGATGAGGAACTGACTGCGATCCTTCCCGGCAATCCAAGCTGGTTCATGGCCTCGGCCGCTCCACTCGCGGCCGGTGGCCGGGTCGCGGTACTTTGCGACTATCGGCTTGGTGTTGTACGTCCCCCGTCGATATCGTCGGAGTTCGTTCGAAGTAATGTCCCATTCGGTCATCTTCTCGCGAATCTCCTGCAAAACGTTTTGCCGTTCGTCCTGCCTTGCATTCTCAATGCGCCGGTCTAGCTTCTGCAACTCGGCGCTGAGGTGCCTGTACGTATCGCCTTTCACCTGATTCTGTCCTCCGTGCTAGTTGATGCGATCAGTTCGTGCCGGCCGCCTTCGGTGCGGTCGCCTTCCACGTCTGGAATGCCTTGTCGCGCTTCATGTGCTGGATAAGAACGTGCTCGATGATGAAATCAAGCGATAGCTCTACACCGTTCATTTCCTGATAGGCCCGCTGGTACGCGAGCAAGTCGGCGTGAGCCTCCTGCGCGAGCTGCACGGGGAGCTTCGTCTTTTCCGGCTCGCGCTTGACGATCGGCAGCAGCAGGCGATTCGAGGGATTACGGGGCGTTTTCTGCGTCATGGTGAGTAGCTTCCTTAGTGCTTGGCGGTAACGGTTTTGAAGACATTGAGCGGCCAGAGCCACACGTAATAAAGCCGCACGTCGATGCGGCTGTTCCAGTTGAGTCCTTGCAAGGCTTCAGAGGGCACGACGCGGGCAAGCAGCACCGCGATATAGCCCACAAGCACGTAAGCGCCGAACGTCAGGACGGCGCTATTCGTGGTCGAGAACCCCAGGCGCGGCGTGGCGAAACCTACGATCAGCAAAAAGCCAAGCAGGATGCCCACGTTGGTGAGCCGCACGCGCAGCGCGCGGCCACGCGTCATGTTGAGGTCGCGCTGTTTGAGCGCGGCCTGTTCCTGTTCACTCGCGACGCGCGCAAGCCGAGCTGCCATAGCTTCGCCGTGCCGGCGGAACAGGTACGGCGCGATGCGCCGATAGATGGCCGTCGCAAAGCCGCCGGCCACAAGCACGATAACGGCGTTCATGATGATTTGATGCGTCGTGTTCTGCATGGTGTCGCCTCCTTAGCGCTTGGCGTGCTTCTTCTTGAATACCGGGTCGTACAGCAGCTCAACGCAGTTCCAGTCGCGCATATAGATAATCACGTCGATGGTGGCGTGGACGGTGCGCAGGATCATGTCGTAGTCGAGCATCCGGCCGACTTCGGATGATTTGACGAGATCCGCGATGCGCCACGGCGTTTCAACGGCACTCTCCGAGTGCGTCGAAAAGATGTTGCCGGGGTGGCCGGTGTTCGCGCTCTTGAGGTAATCCCAGGCGGCGTCATCGCGCAGCTCGGTCAGGAAGATACGATCAGGCGAAAGCCGCATACAGGTGCGCAGGCATTCGCGTGCGGACAAGCGGCCCTCCTGCTCGCCGTACATCAGATAGCCGATTTCGTCTTGCGCATCTGAACCCACTTCGTGCGTGTCCTGTAACACCATCACGCGCTCACTGCGTGGCACGAGATTCAGGAGCGTGCGCGTCCAGGTTGACTTGCCCGAGTTGGTCGGCCCCGCTACCGCGATGTTGCACTTGCCGACCACGGCCTTTTTCAGAAACTCGACGTAACGGCGCTCGTCGCGCAAGGCGATCATTTCCTGCTCGAAGTCGGATAGCTTCGTCGCGTCATCAAAGGTTCGTACCTTGAGCTGGTCGAAGCGGCCTTCGGCGTCCAGTTGCTCAAGGGTCTTGTCCACGGCGAGGTGCTTACGGAACGCAATCAGTACCGTGCCTTCGAGCACGGCCGGCGGCCAGCAGATTACGCCACGCGTACCGTCCGGCAGCATCACGTCATTGACGGGCTGCCGGGGCAACCCGTTCGCGTTCATCAGCGTGTCAGTCAGGCGATTGAGATAGGAATGCGTGAGGAACGGCGCGTCGTGAAAAACGCGGCCCTGCCGGGTCGCGCACACGAGCTGGCCGAACCTGTTCACGCGCATTTCGTACACGTTCTCGTCTTGAAAATACTTCTGCAACGGTTCGAGCGTGTGAAGCAACGATTTGTTGTCGAAATACTTGGCTTGCATCGGTGCATTCATGGCTGCGTCCCATCCATAGAGAGCGTGTACACGTCACTGAAATCAACATCGCGGCGAACATAGATATTCACCGTGTCGCCCTGCGCGTCATACAGCGTCGGCGGTACGTCGATGGTCGCGCGCAGCGCTTCGGCCGCGAGCTGGTTCGACGTGTTCGACGTGTTGTCGAGGTTCAGATACGTGTTGTTGCTGCCGCTGTTCGCGCTGTTGGCCGCCGCTTGCACAAGGCCCGAGCTGAGGTCAGAAAAGAGCGAAATCATCATCGCCCCGCCAAAGCGCGTCCAGAAGTGGGTATCGACCTGTCCCGGAATGCCCGAGCTGCCGAGCGCGTTCGTGCCGGGGCTGTCGAGATTCGCGATGGTGTTGTCGGGATTGCGAACCCGCGTCCACAGGACGAATACGCGGTTCTGCCCTGCCTTGATGCCCGCCGTGATTTCGCCGTCAACGTGCGCGCCCTTGTCGATGAGCTTCACGCGACCATCGGCCGAATACACGTCGCGGCTCACCTGGCACCCGACCATACCGGGCTGCGTCGTGTCCAGCTCGGTTTTCGTGCCGCACGGAATCATCGTGCCGCTCGGGATAGTCAGGCTCGGATGCGCAAGCAACGTCGCCTTGACGGCCTGCGGCCGTGTGGCGGTTGTCTGCCGGTCGAACGCGTCGCTGCTGGAGCTGACGCGCTGCATGGGCGATCCGGCGGGCTGGCCGCCCGGTGCGCCGCCTTGAGCGCCGGCCGGCGCCTGGCCTTGGTCGGCGCTGACCTGCTGGCCGCCCGCGAGCTGAATCCCGAGCCGGCGTGCGTTCGCGACGGCTTCCGGCGAGGGTTCCTGCTGCTGCCGCGAGTCCTGGTGTGCCGGTTCCGCCTGTGCCGGCGCGCTGGCCGGCGTGGCTGCGGTCGCTGGCGTCGAGTTCGTCGGTGTGTCGCTGAACGTGCGTTCCGGCAAAGCGCCTTGATAGGGCTTGTCCTGCTTTGAGGCGGCTACAGGCTGCGCGGCCGGCTTGCGATGCAACGCGCCGTATACCATCCAGCCGACAAGGCCAAGGCCGAGCACGATCACAAGGACGATAAAGGCGACGAGGCCAGGCGTCGATGCACGCGGCCCCTTGTTGAACGATTGCCGGCCGTCCTGCACGGCGGCCGTATCGGTGCGGTCGGTCATTCGTTATCTCCTTCGGGTTGCTTCTGCACGCGGCGCACATACGGCGAGACGGTGCCGCTCGGGTTCGCGCCGATCGAGGGGTTGTAATTCGCGTTAAGCACGCCAACCACCTTGTCTTTCGAACGGATACGCCACTGCCGCGCAACGTTTTCCGCGACGATGATGTTGTGGTTTGGCCCTTCGATGTGAACGTTCGGCACCGCCTCTTTGCCGGCCGAATTGATATAGGTGATGGTCGGTAGTTCGGCGTTCGGCTCAAACTTGAAGTAGGTAAACCGGAAGTTGTCCCACACGTTGACCGGGCGAATGTCTTCCGTGCCGGCCTCGTCGGAACGGGAATAGCTCAAGTTCGAAAGGCCCGCGCTGGACGCGTTTGCCAGTGCTTCTTTCACGCGCTGCGCGTTGGTTTTCACGAGCGCCGACTTGCGGTCGTCGTCCGGGTAGGTGTAGTTGAGCGCAAGCGTGGCCGAGCGCATCGCCCACGGCGTTTTGATGAACGTGCCCGGCGTGTTGCCGAGCTGACTACCATCGCCGCCACGCGAGCCGATGAAATGCAGGAGGATGTAATACACGCGGCGATCCGTGAACAGCGTCAGGTTGGTGTCGCTATTCGCGTTCGTCGGCCAGACCATGATGTGATTGCCGTTCTGCGACAGTCGCCAGCCGCCGGGGTCGCCAAAGGTGTGCGTGACGTACCGCTCACCGGGCGCAACATTGATCGTGAGAGACAGACCAATGACGCAATTGACCTCCACGGTATCGGTCGGGTTAAAGACAACAGACTTGATGCGGTAGTCGTGGGGCGAATTGGTTTTCGGCCCCACGGCGCACGCATACTGCGCGCCCGTCAGTGCGAGCGCGGCGGCAAGTGTGAGCATCGCGCGTCGCATAGTTATTTCTCCGTTGCTTCCGTGTTCGGGCGGAACGCCGTGACCTGAAAACCGGCCGGGTTGATGTATCGCTGCTTGGCGGTCATCAGTTTCTTGTCGTACTGGTACGAAACGGTCGCGATCCAATGCACGGTCGGCTCCGGCTCGGGGCGATTGCGATACTTCTTCGTCGTGGTGTAACGCACGGTCGCAATGCCGTGCTCCGTATCGAGAATGACGGAATTGACCTTCACGGTGGTCATTTCAGAGTCGCCAAGCTGCTTGTCGGGCGCGTTCGGGCCATTCCAGCGCTTCTTGTACTCATCGGCCAGCGCGCCCGTTGCCGTCAGGTTCACAAAGTCATAGTCCGCTTGCGAGGAATAGAACTCGTAGCCCGTATAGTGGTTGACGAACTGCGCAACCCAATAGCCGTCCGTCAGTTCCCCATAGCTGGTGACCTTGCCGCCGGGAAGAATCGAAAGCTCCTGAATCGCGCCCGTCGATGAGTCGCGCCAAAGAATGTGCTCTGCGATCGGCTCGCAATAACGCCAGATCACGAAGGCGGCGAGCAACAGGGCGAAGATGCCGAAGCCGCCAAAGCCGCAGGCAACCTGCCACGCGCGCTTGCGCGAACGCAGGATTTCGTCGGTCAGGTCGAGTTCAAGGCCTTCCCGTTCTTCCAGATATTTGTCGAGCGCGTCGGCCGTAACGGGCTTGCGCAGTGCGAGCTTATTCATCATCGTGCGGTTCCTCCAGCATTCGCGCCCGTCGCCGGCTGCGGCGTGGCGCTTCCTTGCAGTTCATCAGGAATGTTTTTGTTGGCTGAGACAAGGTGGCTCATGTCAGGCTCGGGCGGCGGCTTGATACTGGCGCAGCCCGTCAATGAAATTAGTACTGCCAACATGGCAAAAATGGCGCATCGCTTCATGGCTGGTTCTCCCTGCGTATGGTGTTAGGAACGGCTCTGCGCGCCTTGTGAGCCTCGCGCGTAGTTGTAGCCGCTGCTCGCGCTGCTCCCCGAGCCGCCGCTTGCGCCGCCCGAGCTGGAGCCGGAGCCGCTGCTACCGCCGCTCGATCCGCTGCCGCTGCCCCTGCCCGAGCCGCTACCACCGCCGCCGCCGCCGGATTTTCCGCCGGCACTGGAACCGCCGCCGGCTGCGGATATGTGTTGCGCGAGCTTCGTGCTGACGCCGTTGGTAAGCCTCGCGGCAAGGTCGGGTAGCGACTTCAGCAGCACGACCGCCATAACCGTGACGATGGCGGCCGAAATGATCGACATGAGCACGCCGGCATCGGGATTCGGCGTTGCGGCGGCCGATATCGCGTTGTCGAAAAACTTCATGAACATGCCGAAGCTCATCGCTGTCATGGCGATCAGCGCAACATAGTTAAAGACCGAGCCAAGCCAGTTCCCGAAGAAGCTCACGAGCGGCGGTGTAATCAGCAAGAAAATGAAGATCGGGCCGAAAACCACCGTTACGGCAAGCAGGAACTTGGCAAGCAGGATCGAGATAGCGCCGATACCGCAGATAAGCACCGTCGCCAGCAGCACGACGAGAGCCAACAGCAACGCCACAAGCCCTTGCTCTGAAAAGATGCTTGCCTGTGCGAACAGCGTTCGCATGACGGTCAGAGAATGATCCATCGCCTGGTCAATCATCGTGGCGATAGCGCTTGTGCTGCTGCCGGCCGTCGAGCCGTTGAGTAGCAGCACGGAGCTGAGGCTGTCCGGCAAGCTAAGCGCCCACGTCGCGAGCGTGGCCGCATAGAGGCCTCCGGTGCCGGCAATGGCAACGATGGCGTAGTACTGCATGAACTTCTTCACGAGCTGCGATAGCGGCTCGCCGCTCGGCATCAACATGGTCGAAACGCCGTCGATCAGAAGCTGGATCGTCAGGCCGACCGCCGCGATGGGCGCAGCCCACGAGACGATGCGGCTTACGTTCTCGGCAACGATCTGCGTCGTTACCGTGTCCATGTAGGTGAATATCTGCGTAACACCATCGTAGGCCATTGCCGTTCTCTCACTTGGCGGTCAGGTTGGGCGCAGTGTTACTGCTCTGGCCGCCGTTCCGGTAGTAGTCTTTGCCGTTGATGTAAATGTCCGATTCGGCGTTTTGCGCGTTCATGCAATTGGCCGAAACCTGCTTCGCGGCATCATCCTTGCAGCTCGCGACCTCGGCTTTGCGTTCGGCGTCGTGCTCGCGATACCAACTGCGCGTGTGCGCTTCTTCCTCCTTGTTGTTGCACGCCGCGAGAATGAGAACCACGAGAATGAGCGTTGCCTTTTTCATGCTGGACTGTCCTTATTGGCCGGTGATATTGGGAGCGGAATTCGATTCGCTGTCGTCGCCGTACAGGTAGCGCTTTTGGGCGACGGACTGCTGTTGGCGCAGGAGGTTGTCTTGCGCCTGCTGGCCCATCGCCATGAGCTGGAGCTTGGCCTGTTCGCCGTGGATCGCGCCCTGGGCGGTCTGGATGCGGGCCTGTAGATCCTCGATCTGCTTTTGCGTGGTGGCCTGCCCGATCTGGCTCGTAAGCGACTGCATATCGTTTAGCTCACGCATTTCGTTGTCGTAAGCCTGCTCGGTCATGGCGCGGTCGTAAGCGCCCTTGGCGTGCAACTGCTGGTTGATGAACGTCAGGGCGTCGCCGCGGCCCATGCCCTGAATCTGGCTGTCGAAGCGCGAGAGGATGGACGAGGCGGAGCCGGACACGCTCGATGAGCTGTTCATCGCGTCCGAATAGACCTGCTCCCAGTTCTGCGGCAGGTTGCCTTTGAGCGTCGAAAGGCTCGTCGGCAAGAGGTTCTGGTACTGGCCAATGTTGCCGGTAATGGCCGCGTACTGACTCTCGGCCTGTTGCAGCTGCGATTTCAGGTTCGCGATTTGTTGCGCGAAGTTGGCGGCCTGCTGCGCGAACGAAGTCGGGTTCGTCACGACGATCTGCGCCTGTGCGCCTGCGCACGAGGCGGCCAGTACAACGGCGGCTACGGTGGTTCTCACGAATTTCATGGCGTCTCTCCTTTAACGGCCGGCTTTGCGGCCGACGACTGCGGCGTAATACTTCGGCAACCACACGTCGGGATCATCGGTGCCAAGGTCACGAATGAGCTTTTCAAGCCGATCCGCGTTATCCGGCGTGCCCGACAAGATGCTGATTTCTTCGTCCATGCCTTCGAGCTTCATGCTCGCCAGCCCGGATTGGCCGCCCTGGCGGAGAAGGAATTGACGGCTGTTCTCGGGAATCGACATAACCGCGTCGATATCGGCGGGCGGGCACTTCAAGCCCCTTTCGCCGTAGTCCTCGCGGTCGGCGTCGCGGTTTTCGAGCAGGATTTGCGTAACCATCTGCTGGATAATGGTCTTGCCGATCGTGCTCGAAATCGCGTCGTTCGGCTCCTGCGTCGAGAACACATAGATGCAGTCCTTCTTGCGGTCGTTCTTGATGCCACGCTTGACCTCGCGAACCATGATCGGGTCGTCGAGATACTGCGCGAACTCGTCAAACACCTGAATGAAGCGGCGCTTGCCGTCGATCGTTTCGCGCACGCGGAAATTCAGATACATCAGCATCGGCGTGCGAGTGACCGGCGCGATTTCATCCTTGCCGACGAGAAATTCGGTCAGGTCAAACGCGTTGATATCGTTCTTGCGGAAGTCGAGCAGGTCGGCGTCGTTATCGAACAGCCAGCCGTACTCGCCGTGGCGCGTCCACGGCAGCAGCATGGCGGCCACCGTCAGGCGCATGGCCGAAGTGCGGTGCGGCTTCTCGCAGTGCTCCATGACCGCAGTAATCGTGCGGCTCTCCATCGGGATATAGGACTTGCGCGCTTCCAGCTCGGCGGCGCTAAAGTCGGCGTCGGTGGGCGGCCCCATCACGGCGTCAATGGCGCTGTTGAGCGTGTCCAGCTCGGGCTGCTCCATCGGCTTGCCGTTCAGCGTGATTTCGCAAAGCACACGCAGCAAACGTTTGACAAAAGCAAGGTGAATAAGCGTCGGGATGAGCTGGAGAGGTTGCCAGCCGGTGTCCAGCCCCTCTTTCAGTACCGTGTAATGGCCGCGTAACGCCTTGACGAGTGGATACATGCCGCGATCGCGGTCATAGATCGCCATGCGCGGGTTAATCGAAAGCTCGGTCGAGAACGCCAGCAGCGCATTGAGCTTGGTCGTCTTGCCGGAGCCGATCCGCCCGAAAATACCCGTCACGCCGGCCGGCCGCTTGCCAAACGAGCGCTCAAGCTTCGGCGTCGAATGGAAGTTGAGGAAAAGCGGCGAGCCGCTCACGCCGCGAAACAACATGATTGCGCGGCCCCACGGGTTGTCCGTGGGCTTGCCCGAAATGAAGTTGTGAAACGACGAGAAACAGAACAGGTTCCAGCTATTGACGGGCACCGGCCGGGGCATCCAGGCTGTATTGCCAGGCAGGCGCGAGTAAAACGCCGCGTCTGAGGCGAGGCTGACCGCACCGGCCGATATGCCGCACTGGTTCATCATGACCTTGGCTTGGCGCGCGATCTGCTGCGCGCCATCGGCCGTGAGCGAAACAACGTGCATCACGGCGTAGTAAAAGCCCATGATGATGCGGCCCGCTGCAACGTCATCGCGCGCCGTGCTCAATTCCTCGGTTTGCGACTTGCTCGGGTCGTTCGTCTCCATCATGGAAAGCTGCTGGTTGCGCAGAAGCACGCGACCGGCCGCACGCGACATGCAGCAAAACACCTGCGTCAGCACAAACTCAAACGGTGCTTCCATCAATAGATTGAGCTGGCCCGGTTCGGTGTTTTCCTCGAAGTCGTGAATCTCGATGCCCGCCATATAGAGATTGCGCTCGACGGTGCGCAGCTCGATCACGTCACCAAAGAGCGAGCTAACCGGCCGATTCGTCATCAGGTAATCGCAGATGCGACCACGGCACACCGGCACGACCGACCATTCGCCATTCGCAAGGAAGCTGAACCATTCGAGCACGCGCGAAAAGACGTGCCTCTGCGCGAGCGGCACCGGCTCTGCCGGCGCGCTGGCCGGCTCATCGGCCGGCAGCTCGGCCAACAGGTCGCCTTCGGGGTCGTCGTCGTCCGGGTCGTCATCATCAATGTCGGCTGCGGCGGTGTCGTCGTCCTCGATGATGTTGCCGTTCTTGTCGCGGTAATAAAGGGTCAACGGCTCGATGCCGTAGGCGCTCATTGCGCCCATGAGCTGAGTCGAAATGTCCTCCAGTTTCTCGATTGCCTGCTTCTGGCGTTCTTCGAGCTGTTCGCGCGACGGTCGATCAAACTTCGAAAGGAACTGCTGTGCGATATCGCCAACCGGGTTGTATACGACCGTCAGATACCAGTCGTTGACCATCAGCGGTGCCTTGTCGAACATCTTGCGGTACTTGGCATTCAGATCGCGCGCAAACTTGGTCGGAAATTCGCCGTCCGGGTAGCTCGCGATCTTGTGATGGTGCAAGTGCGTCCAGAATTTGACGTGCTCGTTGCCGATCTGCTTCGCAACGTGGTTGAGGTCTAGCACCCAATGGCGCAACGTCTCATCGGTGGCACTCGCGTGCGTTCGGCCTTGAATGCGAAACGCCATGACGTACTCGCCTCCGACCGTGCTGACAATCGTGGGCGTGAGGTGCTGCGAGTACGGAATGAACTGCGTAAACGAAGGCTCTTTCACGAAGCTCTTGTTCTTTTTGATCTCTCGGGTAGCAACGGCCATGCTATACCTCGTCTCGGTGATCCTCTTTGATTCGGTCGATGTAGCTGACCGGCGAGAAACTAGAGCCTTTCCAGAGTGCAGTGAGTCGCGAGTCGAACCGGTTGCGCACCTTGGTTTTGATCCATAGCCACAAGATGCGGAACATGCGTTCGTCGTGCTTCGTTATCGCGTACTCGACCATCCACAGCAGCGCGAACAGCAACATCGCGTACAGGTGGATGAACATATACAAGGCACCGCAGAACATGAAGGTTCCAAGGAGCACGGTGCGCGGCACGAAAAACCAGCACGGCACACGCGTAGCCCCTTTGAACAGCGGAAATTTCGCGGCCATCACGAAATCCAGTAGCCGAC
The DNA here is from genome assembly GCF_001729305.1 of Burkholderia sp. A2. Classification (NCBI taxonomy): domain Bacteria; kingdom Pseudomonadati; phylum Pseudomonadota; class Betaproteobacteria; order Burkholderiales; family Burkholderiaceae; genus Burkholderia; species Burkholderia sp. A2. The sequence goes on from NZ_LZXX01000123.1 coordinate 11,597, forward strand.
AATCGCAGAAGCGGAGCCGGCGACGATCAGGCCAATGACCGGATAGACGAGCTGGTGCAGCTTGACCATGTGAGCCATGAGGCCAACGCCCATCGCGACGATAATCATTGCGCAGCCAACCGGAACCCAAACCATCATCCAGGTCTGTGCGGAATTGAGGCCGGACGCGCCCGTATCGACGGCAAAAGCCTGCGTGGCCGCAAGCAGGAACATCAGGCCCACGGCGACTTGCGACGCTTGAATCTGCTTCTTCTTCATTGGGGTTCACTCCACGGTTAAGTTTTCGGACTCCCATTCGAAGTCCGATAGAGACAACGCACACTCTTTGACGCCAACCTGCGTGTCGATCCAATCGACCAGCGCGCGCAAGTCAGACCACGTTCTAGGCTCCAGCGCCTTCTTGACGCGAATCGAGCACGTATAGGCCTGGCCGGCTTCGTTCCGAATGTCGATGAACGGAATCCACTGGCGAGACTCGATGCGATGAATCACAACGCGATCGACCTGCCATTCGCGCAGGATGCTTTCGAGCTGGCTTTGCATCGCCAGATACACAACGGTTTTCATTGGCCTCCTTTTGCTGAAACACGGCTCATGAACGCGCCGAGTTCGGGATGGGCGAATGCCCCTTCTTCGATTTGTCCTGCCGCGCCCTGCTCGCCGCCCTGCGTGGCCGGGTCGGCTGCGGGCTGCGCGGGCACGGCTGCTGCGATGGCCTGCCGGCGAACCGGCGTCGCGCTCGATGCGCTCGGGCTGGTAGGTGCGCCCGCATCGTTCGGATTGATTGGCCCGTCCATCAGCTCGGGCACCTTGTAGCGAACCTGAGCGACAACCCGCTTGACGTAGCCGTTTGCAAAGCCCTTGCTTTGCGAATCGGTGTTGTAGCAGGACAAGGCGCGCTGCAAAGCGCCCTGCCCTTCTCCAACGGCCTGCACGGCGCGCGCATAGCAGTTGCCAAGAATGAGGGCCGCCGCGCGCAAGTTGGTACAAGGGTCTAGGAGCTGTTCACCGGTAAGCCCTAGACTGCGAAAATTGCCAGAATTGATCTGGGCAAACCCAACGTCATAATTCCAGCCGCGCTTGTTGAGCAACGCGATGGCGTCGCGCGCGTCCTGCTCCGTCACGGGTTGACGTGGCAGGCTGTTACCGCCGTTGACGTTGATGGCGTATTGGTTGTTGTGCGACTCGGCGCGAACCAGATACGCAAGCGTCAGAGGATGAATGTCAGGCGCGCACGTGCGGGCCAGCGCGAGGATCTGCGGTGACAACGCAGCAGGCGTCGCCTCCGCACCCACGGGCACGGCCAGGATTGGAACGAGAGAGAGTGCGGCGAATTTATTCACACATCCTCTTTTGCACGAAACGGACAGAGTATATTATGGAAGCGTAATCAGTGAGAGGCAAGGACAAAAATGCGAGTCGGCGTCTTGTCAGAAGGCAGGATGGAACCGTGATCGAGTTCGTACCGTTCCCATCGAAGACGGCACCGGGAGGCGAGGCGCGTTACCGCGACCCTGCGAATCCGCTCAACACCTGGTCTGGTTGGGGCCAACGTCCTGCATGGGTCGTGGCCTACCTGGATCAAGGTCGAAAGCTGGAGGAGTTCCACATTCCCAATGCCGCGCCGATCACGCGCCCGAGCTATCGCGATCCCGAGAATCCGGCCAATACGTGGTCGGGCTTTGGCCGGCGGCCGGCGTGGTTGATGGCGTACTTGAACGCTGGTCGAACGCTCGATGAATTCGAGGTGACGGAAGAAAAGAAAGGATGAGGCATGGGACAGGTCATTCCAATTAAGACAGGTAAGCGTGTTCGCCGCGAACGTCGCGCGCGGAAGTTCGCTGCTCTCTGTGAGCGCGCTACACCGGCCCTGGCCGGCGCTGCTCGTTTAATTGGTCGCCTGTTGCGTGATACCGCGTGGATGCTTGCGTGCGGCTCTCTTCGTCTCTTTGGCCGCTACATACGGTTTGGGTTGACGCTTGTTGTTCTCGCGGGCCTCGTTGTCCTTGGTGTCGAATACGCTCATCACTGGCCGCACCCTCGGAATGCGATCATCACAGGACTTGTGATAATTGCGCTGCTGGGCCTGCGTGAAGCGTTGATTAGACTGGAACGCCGAGCGCTCTTTTAAGCCCCCTTATGGAGATAACGCCATGAATAAGAAAGCTGTCTCATGCGCCCTCGTACTCACGCTTGGTTTGTCAGGCCCGCTCGTCGCTTTCGCCTCACCGTGTGACTCCCTTGTCTGCATGACAGGCAAGGCGATGGGGCAGTCAGGCGGCGATAGCTGCAACCAGCCGATCAGCGATTTCCTGTCCATCAAGAAGTTCCACCACGGGCACCTTGACCTAAGCGCGACGGCCGATGCACGCAGGCAATTCCTCAACGAATGCCCTGACGCTAACCAGTCCAACGCGGGCAATGTGGATCAGGTTATCAGCCTCTTTGGCGCGATGGAATAACCTGTAACGGCATAGTTACGAATTAACAATTTCTGATATTCGATAATTGTCGCAGATTACCTGACATATTTACCAGCTTGATTTTAGCTTTGAAGCCTGGTATGGAATTATTCATATTGGGTAAAATAAAGGCGAAATAAAAAGGGAGAGAAGTTGCCTTCTCTCCCTTTCTCGTACTGCGGCGGCTATTAGAGCCTTCTCCCTAGAACCCGACTTCCTCATCGCTGATATCAGCCGTCGAGCGTTGCGGCACCACGTCAAGCGCGATGCGAACAGAGTTGTCCGCGTTACGCTTGCGCCGGCCGAACACGATGAGGCGCGGTGCTGCCTTCCAGTCGTCCTCCGTGTACTCGTTATCGACGCCAGGCGTCAGGGGCAAAACGGTCAGATAGCCTGTGTAGTCCGGCGACTTGTCCGTTTTCTTCTTCTCGCTGCGAAAGAGTCGCCCCGAGAAATGCACCTGCCCCTTCGCGCCAATCGACAAGTCGAGAAACTGCGTATCCGAACCGTTGCGCGCTTCCTTGAGGAAGGCCGACAACGGAACCGATACCCCTTCGAGCTTGATCGATCCTGTAAACATCGGCCCGTTTTCGCGGGCGTGGTCGGCATCTACAGGAAACAGAGCGGCGGTGGTACGGGTCGTTTCGGTCAACATGATGAACCTCCTTCAAGGGTCTGAAAAAGGCCATCCGGGAGCGTCGAGAGACGCACCACGGATAGCGCAGTGCGTCTCTCGACAACCCAAAGGTAGGACAAAAAGCGGGAGTTTACAAGCCCGATACAGCGGTTTCGGGCTGAGTGTACTTATTGCGCTTCGGTGACTGCCGCCGCGTCGTCCAGCTCGGCCGGCGTGCCGTACTGCTCAAAGGTGGCCGTCAGAATGTCGAAGCTGTGGCGCGCGGCATTGCGCACGGCTGTTGAGGGGCTTTCGAGCGTTGCGCCAAGCAATTCCGCGGTGGAGTTCACGAACCAAATGGGCGACGTGAGTACGCGCCCAGGGAATGCCGTGCTGAGGCCGTCGATAAGCCGCTGCGCGGCTTCCTGCGCGTGCTTGTTGGTTGACCAGGCAGACGGCAGCGCGACCGCGTTAGGCATGGCCTGCAAGTCAAGCGCGACGGCTTCTAGATCTTCCTCCGACGCGCGAAACGGCAGGATGGTGAGGTGTGCCGACTCGGCCATCGCCTTGTCGAACGCGGGCCGGTTGCCGCCGCCGTCAACGATCAGCCAGCCGTTAAGGTTGCTCTGGCTCGCCGTGATTACCTGCGCAAGTGCGTTCGGGTCGCGCCCATCGAGCACGCCATACGGACGGCCTTCGGCCTTCACGCGGCGATGCGGGTCGGTCAGGACATATGCGGCCGGCTGTTTGCGGAGAATCGCGCCAAGGGCCATCAGGTGCGCGGTCGTGGTTTTGGTCGTGCCGCCCTTCTGCCCGCCAAGATAGACGATGTTGCTCATACACCCCCCTTCTCTAGCACTTCAAGCATGATTTCCTGTGCCGACACCATGCGCCCGGTGTCCCGGCTGCGATCTGCCGCTGCTGCCACATAACGCGCGAGAAGCGCCCGCGACGGGCGCAACGTCAGTTGCGTCGTGTCGGCCGGTTCTTTCTTCGCTGCGGCCTTGGCTGCCTTCCTTGCTGGTGCCACGCTCGCACCTTGCGCCGCTGCCGGTGCCTCGGCCGCCGCCGCGCCCTGCCCTGCCCCGCCCGGTGCCTCGGCCGTCATGACGGGGGCTGCGGCCGGTGCCGGCGCTGGCGCCGGAGTCGCCGCCGCAACCGGCACGAGTGGCGACGATGCCGCCGCCCCGAGTCGAGCTGCCAAATCAACTACCCCTTTCGGCTGCTTCATTTCATAACCTCATAAAGTTATTGCGTTACGGCGTTACGGCGTTACGGCGTTATAGAGCCAAAGCGTTACAACCTCATGCGGTTATAGCTTCGATCCGCTGGCCCCGCGAATTTTTGACGCTACGCGGTTACAACGTCATAGCGTTGTGAAGCTGTAACGCTATAGATCTATGACGTTCTGACATTTCAACTTCTCAACTGCACAACGTCATAACATCATACACCACTAACGCCATAACTGCGCAACCTCTTAAAGTCGTAACTTTAAAACCTCATAACGTCGTAACGTTTTGACACAATAAAGTTAGTCCAGAGGCCATAAGAGAGCGTGTACACGCTCTCCTTTGAACTAAAATAGAAGCGTGTACACGCACTCTCTTGGAGCTGACAGTGAAACACCCGAACCGCGAATCCTGGCTGAACTTCGTTGCCGCGCGCATGGCGTATCTGTTCGAAGAACTCGACGCCCCGCTGCCCGAGCGCGTGCGTATCGCGATCGGGTTCACGTCCTCCGGTTGGAGAGGGCGGCGCATTGGCGAGTGTTGGGACAATCGTTGCAGCGATGACGGCCACTTCGAAATCTTCATCCGGCCTGACCTCGCCAACTCCCCCGAAGTCATGCCGATGGAAGTCGCGGCGATCCTCGGTCATGAGCTGGTACACGCGGCCGTAGGTATCCCTGCCGGTCACGGCAAGGACTTCCGCCGGGTCGCGAAGGGCATCGGCCTTGAAGGCCCGATGCGTTCGACCACGGCCGGCCCGAAATTCCGCACGGCGCTGGAACCGATCTTGGCCGAAGCTGGCCCGCTGCCTCACGCCCGCCTGCGCACCCAAGGCGAGCGCATCGAGCCGGGTACGGAACCGGGCGACGAGGGCGGCCCGAGCACGACCGCCCCGAAGAAGCAGACACGGCGGCACATCAAATGCCATTGCGCCGAGTGCGGCTATACCGCGCGCACCTCGCGCAAGTGGCTTGACCTCGCCGGCCCGCCACATTGCCCGCTGCACGGCGCAATGGCCGTCGATGAAGGCTCCGAGGACTCAACCGACGAGCTGGAAACCGAAGAAACGTAACCGCGTAACTGCATAACTTCATAACCGCGCCGTGTATAATGCACGGCGCATTGCTTTTGGCTGCTCGACGGCGCGCACGGCCGGAAAACAGGCGGCTGCGCCGCAAAATGACGAGCCGGCACCGCTTACGCGGCCCCGGCGGTGGTCAACGATAGGCCAGTGGTTCACCCGCGCCCGCCCGTGGATGGCTGCGCTATCCACACCGCAAGGGCGTGGATAGTCCCGGCCGCTGGCCGGGATACCGCACCCAACGCACCGGCTCCCCGCGAGCTTTTGCCTACGGCGTGACCTCGCTGCGCTCGCCCAAATGAGATAAAAAAATCTCAACCAAGCGGCCCCGACACACGTTTGCGGAAAATCGGCGCTGTAAGCCGTTCGCGCTGGTCTAGGTAGGCTACCCCCTTAGCCGACGCGCTGGAGCGGCACCACGGGCCGGATTTTGCGCCGCAATCGCATCTGGCACCCAAGCCGCCCCCCCTTTTTGCAGACAATTGGGCGTGGGCGACGCGACTAACGATCAGCCGATGGCCCTCACAGGGGCCGGGTTGAGCGGGCGGGCCGGCCGCAGGACGGCTCGGGCGCGATTTATCCCGGTCTTAGTCGGTGGCGGGGCTTGCCCCGTCAGCGGCTTAGACCACGGCTCCGCAGGCCTGTGTGATTGGGCGGGGTGCCGGGGTCGTCAAGGCGCTTGCGCCGTGATTCCTCCGTTTTCGGGACGCTAGGCCCGGAAATGGGGGCTGGATCATATTACCCCGCGAAAAATCGGCCGCGCTAAAGCAGAGTGAGAAGGAGCGGCCCGCAAACCCTTGTCGCGCCGACATCGCACCGACAACTCCAGCACCTCGAAAGACAACTCTGTCCGTTCGAAAGACAACTCCAGCCCTTCAAGAGACAAAAACCGCTTGATTTTTGTCTTTCCCTCGGTCATCCTCTGACGCTGGAAAGACAATTTCGCCGCGAAAAATGTCCGGCGAATAACCGAATCGAGCGAGAGTAGCCATGTCTGACGAAAAGCCGAACCTCCGATACCTCGAATTCTCGCCCCAGGTGAACCCGTTGCTGGAGCCGCGCCAAATCACGATCAAGCGCCGCTATGTCGATAGCGGCGTGAGGCGCGAGCTGATGGACTCCGATGGAGTCGTACAGGCCGCGACGGTCATTCGCAACATCGAGGAAAAAGACGATGCGGAGTTCGTGAAAGTATTCGCGGCCGGCGTGTCGGCCAGCTACGACCTCTCACGCACCGGCCAGCGCGTCTTTCAAGCCGTCCTCGATGAGTACCAACGCACGCCAATGCAGGGCGGCTTCGCCGATGCCGTGTACCTGAGCTGGTTCGGCGAAGGGCTGTCCGGCCGCGACATTGGCATGAGCGAAAAAACTTTCCAGCGCGGGCTGCGCGAACTGCTCGGCAAGTCGTTCCTCGCGCCCAAGCTGCCAAACGTCTATTGGGTAAATCCGGCCCTGTTTTTCAAGGGCGACCGCGTCATGTTCGTGCGCGAGTATCGCCGCCGCAGCGCACAGACGAAGGCCGTCGATAACGGACAAGGCAAGCTGGACGTGTGAGCGCGTGGCTCACGCGTCCGGCGGCGTCGTGCTGGCCGCCATTGCGTCGAGCTGCTGCCTGCGCGCGTCGATGATCCGGCGCGCGACCTTCTCCATGATTGCCGGGTCGGCGTCGCACACGTCGATCATGGCGCTAATCAGCTCGGGCAAATCGAGCTGTGGCCGCAACAGCGGATACGCCTTCAGGTGCTTTTTCGCGCGGCGAAAACTGTCCTCGAACACGAGGATAGCTTTTACACCGGGCGTCGGCTCCTTTTTCTTCGGCACGATCTTGCGCACGCCGAATGCCTCGGTTTCGTCCTCGGCTAACCATTGGTCGGCCGTGAACGACACAACGCGGTCTTGCTTCTCAATCTCGCTCATCCGTCACCTCCGGTTTGCGGCTCGCCGCAGCGGCAAGCCAGTCTTCCAAAGTGAAATCCTCGTCGGCTATCCGCCGCACGTAGGGTAGGGCGCCTGGAAGGGGCAACGCCTCGGCCTTCCGGCCTGACCGTACCCACTCGCCCGTGAGGAACGCCACGAGCTTTCCGACCTGATAGCGGGTCGTGTGAAAGCCTGGCGTCTGATACAGCGAACGCACCAGCGCCGGCACCAGCTCATCGGCGCGCTTCGCGCGGACGGTCGAACGGATCTGAAATCGCCAGGCGCGCTCTGTCTCGGTCGTCATGCGCCAAGTCAGGCGAACGCCGCCGCCGGCGGCCTTCGAGTGAGGCAGCTTTAACAGCTCATAACCCGTGACGTGTACACGCTCTCCCGCCTCTAGCGCGTCGTGGAGCTTTTCGAGCGTATGCGCGTCATGCTGACCGTCCGTCACCATCAGGAACCAATGCAGCGTGCCGCCGTTGCGTTCAAGGTCGGCAAGAAGCAGCCGCGCGTTGGCCTTCCCAAGGCTCTTGCGATAGGCACGCTGGTTCTGGTTCACGAACACGTCATAGCGCGTCGAAAACTTTGCGCAAAGCGCCTCGGCGCGCTCGGCCGGCACCGTGCCGGCCGTGTGGTGCCGGTAACCGTGCCGAACGAGGTCTAGCAGCCGTTGCATCAGCAACGTCTTGTATCGAATAACGCTCGGTTCATTCATGGTTTATGCATTTTGCCTGGGAGGCCGAAATATGCTCAACGCATAGGATTGAATCGATCCATTCATTGATAATGCGGAGCCTTGCTGCGCAAGGCTTTCCAGTTATCCGGGATGCTTCGCATTCCCGGCTAATTATAAGAGATTCCGCACGCGAAGCGTGCTTTCTTCATACGTTGCCACTACACTCAAATTGCTGACCGCCACAAGCGGCCCTAGCGCGCAAGCATCACTCTGCGTCGCCGGGGCCGCCACAAGCGGCCAGCGACGCAGCACCAGGGCAACCAACCCTTGCATTGCCTGTTGCCCGAAGTGGTGTATCGCGCGAGCGGTTACACGGATCAGGGGCAGCCTCCATCGCAGTAAGCAGTCCGGGGGCTGACCACCCCTGGATTCCATCACTTCACGCGAGCCGCAAGGCTCAAGGCACGGCTACCAACCGTGCCGAGTGTGCTGAAGTCGTATGCGCGTAATGGCGCTGGTACGACTACGACGAGCGCTGGGCGGTGTAACTCCGCCCTTCGACTCAATCCCCGCGAAGCATTGGGGCGAGGTTGGGCGACACGGAAACGGGCACAGCGAGGAAATGCGCTGCTGCCCTGTGCAACGTGAAAACGGGAGATGGCTTAGGCCGTCGCTAGCACCGTCTAGGGGCTGCGGGAAACCGTAGAACCTATGCCACACACGTAGGCTGCTGAGGCGTTCCGAAAGGGCGCAGGCGTGCAAGGGGAAACCTGGCGCACGCGGCACCTACCGGCGCAAGCTGGTGGGGTCGTTGTATAGCTTAAGCGTGTAAATGCGGCCGTAGAGGTCGCTATGTGGTGGGGCATCAAGCCTGTCTGAAGACGAAGCCGTTGACGGCACAACAGGTAAGCGAGCCGCTTTGGAATCTCGGGCCGCTGAAAACCTAAAGGGTGAGAGGGAACACCTCACTGTTGTTGCTTGAGGCGCAGGCGTGGTGCTCTGGCGCGCAGTTTGGCGTCAGTAACGTTGCACTAACGTGGGAATCCCTAAGGCCGATACCGGGCTGGTAACCCGGTGGCTATGGGAGGGAGAGTGGATCAGTAGGGCCGCACGGCGCAAGCCGTGTAGCTATCTGTCGCGATTCGTCCGAAGCGCAGATAGCAGGCGAAAGCCTGTCCGAAAGTTCACGGCACACGTAAGCGTGAAGATGCGGGGTGGTTCCCGCAGTGGAGTGTTGGAACGGGCGCGGCTGGTACCCGCGCCCGTCTCGGGATTGGTCTCCTGAGGTGTCCAACGTGTAATTAACCCTTGAGAAAGGAGCTTGTCGTGGAAGCAAATCGCAGTGCAGTTGCCGGCCGTTTCGGTCGGAGTCAACCCGGCAGCCGTCAGGCCGGTGTCGTCAACAAGCCGCGCGCCTCGGCGCGTGCAAGTCAACCCGGCAGCGGTCAGGTCGGTGGTCAGGGCGGCCCGCCGTTTGGGGTCGATGGCATGAAAAAGCCGCGTGCTTCGGTGCGTGCAAGTCAACCCGGCAGCCGTCAGGCCGGTGGTCAATGCGGCCCTTTTCGGGTCGGTGGCAACCAGGGAACCGGCGCTATCGCGTCGTGCTCGCTGTGGCAAACCGGGGTTTGAACCCGGCACGTCAGACGACAAACAGGCCAAAAGCCTGCGTCAGTAGCGTCAACGTTGAGGGTGTGGGAAGCCTTCAATTGCTGTACGGCCGCAGACCGTATCTGCTCGGCAGGGTGGTGCGCCTTTTTAGGCAATCCGTCCGTGCTTCGGCACACGCCGGCCCAAAACCGGAGAGACGAAAGTCTCTCCGGTTCCTCCTAACTCCTGGAGCACGCCGTGTCGTTACCCAACGCTTACGCCTTTCAAACAGCGCAATCGACCGTGCTTTCGGCGGTCGTCCATGCGGTGCAATGGGCCAGCCCGTGGTATTGGATCGTGTTGGCAATCCCGCTGTTCGTGGTGTCGGTGCTGCATCCGGTGCCCTGGCGATTGCCAACCAACGATGCATCACTCCACGATTGGCTGACGTTTATCGGCAGGCGGGCTTCTGTTATCACGCTGTACGTGTGGCTGTTGTTCGTGCCGCTCGTGGCGTTCTTGCTCTACGTCGCAATGTCCGGCCTGGGATTTGCGAGCGCCGCCGCGAACTTCGGTGGTGAGCTGCGCGCGCAGCTCGGGCAATATTGGCCGATCATCCTTGCGGCCATTCTCTACGGTGTTGTGCTGCGGTTCCTGTGGGATCGCTATGCTGCGCCTCGGCTCTCGGCCTACTGGCGCTCGGCGCGCGTCATGCAGGAAACCGACAAGCTCGTTGATGCGCGCGAGGAAGTCGCGACGCTCAAAGCCAAGGCTTTTCAGCCGGAAAAATACTTTGTCGATGGCAAGATTTTTTACGGTCTGGACGAGAACGACGAGCCGATTTACTTCGAGCTGAAAGAGTTTTTCACCACGCACCATGCGGTGCTCGGGCCGACCTCCTACGGCAAGGGCATCGTCCTGCAAAGCATCTTCAAACAGTGTATTCGCGGCGGCTTGGGCGTGGTCTATGTCGATCCGAAAGGCGACGACTGGTTGCCGTATCTGCTGCAAAACGAGGCGAAGGCCGCCGGCCGCCGCTTCGTGTATCTCGACCTGAATCCCGGCGGCAAGGGCGTGTGGCATCCGTTCCTTGGTGGCGACTTCCGGCAGCGCCGCACGCGCATCGTGCGCGCGTTCAATCTCGAATCGCACGGCACCGATGCGGACGTATACAAGGCGAAAGAGCGCGCGCTGCTCGATGACGCGCTGGAAAACACGGACGGCACAATCAAATCACTGCTGGCCTACGTGAAGGATCACGGTCAATCCGGCGACCGCGATCTGTCCACGCTGCGCGATTCGTTGCGCGAGTGGTCGCGCGTCGAAACCTTCGCGCAGTCGGTGAAACGCAAGGGTCATTCCATCGAACAGTGTTTGATGAATAACGCCGTGGTGTACGTGCGCGGCGATCTGGCTGACCCGGTGGTGAAGGCCGCGACGAAGGCTTATATCTCCGAGCTGACGGCCGAAATCAAGCGCCTGAATCGCACGCGACCGGCCCATGTCACGGTCGGCATTGACGAACTCAAGTTCTTGGCGTGCGCGGAAATCAATGACGCGCTCGCCACGATTCGACAGTACCAATGCAATCTGTTGCTCGCTGCGCAGTCGATTGCCAACCTCGAAGCGCCGGACGATAAGCGCCTCGATGGCAAGGCGCTGGCGCGCGAATTCGAAGTCAATACGCCGATTAAATTCGTGTACCGTGCGGCCGACGAGCGCACGGCGGAATGGGCTGAAAAGCTCTCGGCCAATCAATGGCTGAACGTGGTGCAACGCGAGGCGACCAAGACGAACACGAACGGCGGCGAAGAATGGGAAGGCCATCGCATGGTCGGCAAACAGGAAGCGCCGATCATTGCGCAAAGCACGCTGCTGCATCTGCCCGCGCGCATCGCCATTGCGTACATGCCCGGTCGTATCGCCTCGAAGCTCTACACCAGCCCGACGCAGATTAACCGCGACTTCGCGTCGTGGGAGGCTGGCCCTGCCGGCGCTGAACAGCACGCCGAAGCCACGCCGACGCCCTGAATCGCGACTGCGCTAGAATAGAAGCGCATCTTTTGATGCCGGTAGAACCCCTGCACTGCGGGGGTTCCCCCGGTCCAGGCGTTCACCGATCCTTGCAGAAACGGAGTACGCCAATATGAGGATGCAGAAGTTGTATATGGCCCTTAAGTCGTTCCATGATCGGCTGGGGGTCGCACTCGATGGCAAGAAAGTCTGGAAAGAAGAGCTGCGCAAGATTGGGCTGATACTAATTGGCCTTGGGTTGACGGGGCCGTTACTCAACGGCAAAGCAGGAATGTGGCCTTTGTTGGTCCTGGGAATCGCTTTCGAAGCCCTCGGACTGATGGAGGACTCCGACAAGGAGGTCGATGATGTTTGAAGGCACCGGCACCTATTTGATTTTGTGCGGCATCTTGGTTGTAGGCTTGGGCGGCGCTTTCTGGTTTACGGAAGTGCTCCCGCGTCGCCACTCGGGTAAGCGGGAAAACCAGTCCCACTAGGGATACTGGCCGCGAAGTAAACAGGGACGCCTAGCGTCCCTGTTTTTTTTCGCGCGTCAGAAACTGAACGCGAGCTGTCCGCCGGGTTCTTCGTGGGCCAGCTCGGCGGGCGCGGCCGGCGCGAGCCACGCCGACTAAGGCCGAATTCCCCTTACACGGCGCCGGCGTCACGCGGTTCTTCACCTCGCTGCAATGAGGCAATCAACGGACACGACACGTTACCCCTGCGCGAATGGCACGCGCACACGAGTTGGCTCAGCACGGCCTCCATGCGCTTGAGATCGGCGAGCTTGTCCTGTATGTCCCTGAGCTTGTGTTCAGCGAGGCTGCTCGCCTCGTCGCAGTGCGTTCCGTCCTCCAGTTTCAAGAGGTCCGCTATTTCGTCGAGGCTGAAGCCCAGCCGCTGGGCGGACTTGACGAACCGAACTCTCGTCACATCGCCTTCGCCATAGCGGCGAATGCTGCCATACGGCTTATCCGGTTCCAGCAGCAGCCCCTTGCGTTGGTAGAACCGGATTGTCTCCACATTGACGCCGGCTGCCTTCGCGAAGGCGCCGATGGTCAGGCTTTCACTACCGTTTTCCATACGGCTTGACTCCGTACATAGGTACGGAAGTAAGGTTACGCTACTCATCAGAAATCCGGAAGGGCAAGTGTATGGCGGAACAGCAGAAAGGGCGCGGCGCACTTGCCGCCGGCGGACTGGCCGCAATCCTCGCGTCGACCTGCTGCCTCGGGCCGCTGGTGCTCGTCGCGCTGGGCGTGAGCGGCGCATGGATCGGCAATCTGACTTTGCTCGAACCCTATCGGCCGGTTTTCATCGGCGCGGCACTGGTGGCGTTGTTCTTCGCCGGCCGGCGCATCTTCCGGCCCGCTGCGGCGTGCAGGCCCGGGGAGGTGTGCGCGATTCCACAGGTGCGCGCCGCGTACAGGCTCATCTTCTGGATCGTGGTCGCGCTGGTACTGATCGCGCTCGGTTTCCCCTACGTACTGCCCCTGTTCTATTGAACCTGGAGTTCATCATGAAAAAGCTACTTGCTGCACTCACGCTCGCCGTTGTTGCCGTCCCGGTATGGGCCGCGACGCAGACGGTCACGCTGTCTGTGCCCGGCATGACGTGCGCGGCCTGCCCGATCACGGTCAAACACGCGCTGTCCAAAGTTGCCGGCGTCGAAAAAGCAGACGTCCGTTTCGAGCAGAGGGAAGCCATCGTGACGTTCGACGACGGCAAGACCAATGTCCAGGCACTGACCAGGGCCACTGCGGACGCGGGCTATCCGTCGTCGGTCAAGCACTGAAGTTACGGAGGTACTGCAATGTCATTCGTCACGCGCGCGGCCGATAAGGCCGGTTTGCTTGGCAGCATCGTGTCGGCGATGGGCTGTGCGAGCTGCTTTCCCGCGATCGCCAGTCTGGGCGCCACCATTGGTCTGGGCTTCCTGAGCCAGTACGAAGGGTTATTCATCCGCATCCTGCTACCGGCCTTCGCCGGCGTCGCGCTGTTCGCCAATGCGGTCGGCTGGCTCAATCATCGGCAGTGGCGCCGTACCGTGCCCGGCCTGATCGGCCCGCTGCTGGTGTTGGTAGCCGTGTTTGTGATGAGGGCCTATGGCGAGCGCAGCGGCTGGCTGCTCTATCCCGGTCTCGCCATCATGCTGGCGACATCGCTCTGGGACCTGTTCTCCCCGGCGAAGCGCGTCTGTACCACCGATACGTGTGATTCGGGCACGGGCAACTCGCGTAAAGGTTGAGTCGTGGCGCATCTAACCAAATCTATGAAAGAACGGAGCAAGCCCATGGTGACCTTGAAGATCGACGGGATGACTTGCGCTTCTTGCGCTGAGCATGTCAGGCAGGCGCTGGAACAGGTGCCCGGCGTGCGCGCGGCCGAGGTCTCCTGGTCCAAAGCGCTGGCCGATCTGACGGTCGATGAAGGGGTCAGTCTCGACACGCTGGCTGCCGCGGTGACGACAGCCGGCTACCACGCCAGGGTTGCTGACGTGCCGAGCCAATCCGCTGGCCTGCTCGACAAGGCGCTCGGCTCTGCGAGGGCTGGTGGGAAGCGTAGCGGCGATGCCGGCGCGCTGCGGATCGCCGTGATCGGCAGTGGTGGCGCTGCCATGGCGGCTGCGCTGAAGGCCGCCGAAAACGGCGCGCAGGTGACTCTGATCGAGCGCGGCACCCTCGGCGGCACCTGCGTCAACGTCGGCTGCGTGCCCTCCAAGATCATGATCCGTGCCGCCCACATCGCGCATCTGCGGCAGGCGAGTCCGTTCGACGCGGGCATCACCGCGACGGCACCGACCATTGACCGGTCGCGCCTGCTCGCCCAGCAGCAGGCGCGCGTGGACGAACTGCGGCACGCCAAATACGAAAACATTCTCGACACGAGCCCGAACATCAACGTCCTGCACGGCGAGGCGCGCTTCACGGCAAGCCATTCGCTCACCGTCACGCTGACCGCCGGCGGCGAACGTACGGTGTCGTTCGATCGCTGCCTGATTGCTACGGGTGCAACTGCCGCAGTGCCGCCGGTTCCGGGCCTGAAGGACACGCCGTACTGGACCTCGACCGAAGCGCTCGTGAGCGACGCGATTCCTGAGCGACTGGCTGTGATCGGCTCGTCGGTGGTCGCGCTGGAACTGGCCCAGGCCTTTGCACGGCTGGGCAGTCATGTCACCGTCCTGGCCCGTCACACACTGCTCTACCAGGAGGACCCGGCGATCGGCGAAACCGTGACGGCGGCCTTTCGCGCCGAGGGCATCGAGGTGCTGGAACAAACCCAGGCGAGCCACGTGTCGCACGCTGATGGCAAGTTCGTCCTCACCACGAACCACGGGGAGGTGCGGGCCGACCAACTGCTGGTGGCAACGGGCCGCTCCCCCAACACTGGCAGTCTGGACCTGGCTAGTGCGGGCGTGCAACTCGACGAGCGCGGCGCGATCTTGATCGACGCCAGCATGCGCACGAGCGCACCGGACATTTATGCGGCGGGCGACTGTACAAATCAACCGCAGTTCGTCTATGTCGCGGCAGCCGCCGGTACGCGCGCGGCGATCAACATGACCGGCGGCGATGCGCGGCTGAATCTTGATACGATGCCGGCGGTCGTCTTCACTGAGCCACAGGTTGCGACGGTCGGCTACAGCGAGGCGCAGGCGCACCAGGCGGGAATCGAGACCGACAGTCGCACACTGACGCTCGACAATGTCCCGCGTGCGCTGGTGAACTTCGACACGCACGGCTTCATCAAGCTGGTGGCGGAAGCCGGCACCGGCCGGCTCATCGGCGTGCAGGCGGTGGCGCCCGAGGCGGGCGAAATCATCCAGACGGCCGCGCTCGCGATCCGCGCAAGGATGACCGTGCAGGACCTCGCTGACCAGCTGTTCCCATACCTGACGATGGTCGAGGGACTCAAGCTCGCTGCGCAGACCTTCTCGAAGGATGTGAAGCAGCTCTCGTGCTGCGCCGGATAACCTGCCGGGGACGACGATGAACCTTGCCCGCTACACGGCCGAACTGGTCGAGCGCCTGACGATGGCCAACCAGTTGGAAGGCTTTGCAGATCTTTTTGTTGTACTGCTACGTGAACTCAGCGGGGGGGCGCCGGTTTCTCCGGCCGCGCTGGCGCTGGCCCTGGACTGGCCCGTCGGGCGTGTGACCGCTGCACTCGAGCAGGCAGTCGGCACCGAGTGGGACGACGATGGCAACGTCGTCGGGCACGGTTTGACGTTGCGTGAGACCCCGCACACTTTCGAGATCGACGGCCGGCGCCTGTACACGTGGTGTGCCTTCGATACGCTGTTCTTCCCGGTGTTGATCGACCGGACGGCCCACGTGGTCTCGCGATGTGCGGCCACCGGCGTGCCGGTCTCGCTCACGGTCACCCCGACCGTGATACAGGATGTTGCACCGGCGGGCGCTGCCGTGTCGCTGATCCTGCCGCAGAACACGCCTGACATCCGCCATGCCTTCTGCTGTCATGTGCACTTCTTTGCCTCTGCCGCCACGGGTCAGCAGTGGGCCGCGACACACCCTGGCATCGAGGTTGTGAGCGTCCGGGACGCCTTCGCCGTGGGCCGCGAATGTGCCGAACGGCTGTTGCGGTCCACCTACCTGCGAAACGTGGGGAGCACAGACCGTGCGTGATCCCACTTCACCCGGATTGACTCGTAGCGCCCGCTGGCGAGCATGGCTCTGGGGTGCGCTCGCGGCGCTCACCTGCCCATGCCATCTGCCAGTATTGCTGCTGGCACTCTCCGGCACCGCAGCCGGGGCGCTCGTCAGCGAACATATGGGCAGCGCCGTGTTCGTCCTGGTGGCCCTGTTTGCACTGTTTCTCACGAGAGCGTTGCGCGCGTTTCGCGCTTAATCGGCTGCCTGGGTTCAGGTCTATACTCAAATGAGATAATGGGTTCAGGCATCCCGGGGCCGCCGGTACGAGTTCGCACAACAGGATGTACCTGGTCTTATGGTTCGGCGTTCTTCTACCGGCGGACAGCAATGGGCCGTGCTGGCAATATGCCCTGAGCGGCAAGGGTGAAACATGTTTAAGCGTGTATCGGTGGAGAGCGAGGGGACGCCGCTCCCCGTTATGGTTCGGACGGCGGTGGCGTTTATCACGCGACTCTACGCTAAGGTCGCCGGCATGCGTGTCATTCCGAAACTTCTGATCTCCGTTCGCCGAACCGAAATAATGGAGGCCAGCAAGGTGCCGCGCGACACATCCTTCGTGCCCAGCGATCCCCCTTATGAGGCGACTATCGGGACTGCTAAGGAGGAAAAAGTCGGCTGGGATTACGGTATCTGCGGCGCCGCGCATTTGTACTACGATGCCCAGCGGCAGATCATCAGGCGAAGCGACGATCAGGACGTGGCGTGAGGCCGGTGCGCTTTGACAGTTGCGGCACCGACGATGCTCGTCCGCGTGCCCCATACCCCTCCGCAATTCCCAGGCTTGGCTGAGCCGGTCGTCGATCCACGGAGTCGTCCAGTTGAGCTGTACCTCAACCCGACGTCAGGTCGATGCCCAGAACGCGTCAGATTAGAGTCGCTTTCGTCATTCCATGACGTTATTTCGTCGATCTTCTAGCCCCCAGCCTGACGGATTTGCCACTAGCGTACGAAAAAGTCCGAATCTTGACGGCACCCCAACTCGCCCCATTGCCCCCACATCGGCACCACGCCAGGCGCGGCGCTGCAATGACGCTCGACGACGCGGCCGGCCGCGTCGTCGTTGGCGACGTCACGCGCGCCAAAGAACGTCCCGCCGTTGAGCTTCCATATAGCGGCGTCGTAGCGATCAGCCGCGGCGTCGGCCGCTTTCTGGTTGCCATCGAGCACGGCCGCGTGCCCGTCGCAGACGGCAGCGAGCGCGGCGGCCAACAGGCCGTCTCGCGCGTCCGGCATCTTCGCGGCCAGCTCGGCCGCCTTCAGGTTGCGTGCGTCGGCCGCATTCCCGGCGGTCGCGCTCGAGCGTTTTTTCGGCATGGCTCAACCCTCCGTGCGAACACAACCCAGCTCGCGCGGCCCAGCGAGGCGAGCGGCGAACCGTGCGCGTGCGACCTTGCACGGCATATCGCGTTTCACGCACGCTATGGCGCCCTCGCCGTCGCGTGCGCGCGCATAGTACGTGTGGCGATAGGTCGGGCGCTTCTCCGGCCCCGCTGTTACGTCCACGGCCCATGATTTCCACTCCTTGCCCGACCAGAAGGCGAGCGCGTCGGCCTCGTCGGAAAAAATCAAATGCATCTGCATGGCTTCGTCCTGTCGGTTGCGGCCCGCCGTAGCGGGCCGGCTTTCCTTCGGTCAAAACTCCGTGGTGAGGTAGGTTCCTTCCAGCGTTCGCACGACTTTCATGATGTCGGTCGGGTCGTCGTGACAGCTCTGTTCTTCGAGCGCGCCCCGCATCGTTTGGGCGTAACCCTCGATGCGCTCAAAAATGGTTGCCGGGTTAGAGACCACGGCAAACACGGCGTTAGGTGGCACGTCCTTGGCCTTCTGCATCTGCTTCGTATCCATCGCTTTCCTCGATTCGGTTAGGCGCGGCGATTACTCGCCAGTCAGCAGCTTGTCGAGCTGCGGGCGGAGCCATTTCGCGGTGTTGATGGAGTTGGCCGTGAGCTTGCGCACATAGGCCGACTGGCCGACTGGCGAGCGCGTCGGGCTGAACACAAAGCCGTTGCGCTTCATCAGGTCGCGCACGTCTTTGGCGGGCTTGGCGTCGAACAGGAACACGGCGCGGTTATCTTCCGTGTCCTCGCGGTACGTGTAGCCGTGGCCTTCTTCCTCGCGGTCGGTGCGCTCTGCGATCTTCTTCAGTGCCTCGATGCGGTCGCGCACGCGGCGGATATTCGCGCCGCTGTTGGTGATTTCATACGAAGCGAAGCCAACACGGCCGGCGAAGTCAGGCCGGAAAAGCGCGTCGATCGCCGCCGCCGTGTACCCCATGCGCTCAAGCCCTGCGCGATCCTCGCGGCGAATCAGGGCGTTCGTGCGCTTCATCTTCTCGTGCCGCGCCTCCAGCTCGGCCAGCTTGGCCGTGAGCTTCGGAATGGCTTCCGGGTCGTCGCCCGATACGCCGCCCTTGCCGACTGCTTCCGCGCGCCGGTCGAGCGCGTTCGCCGTGTCGTGGAGTTCGAAGGCGCGGCCAAACGTGGCGTGTACACGCGCTCGATAGCGGCGGTCGCGGCCCTCTGAGTGGTGGCCCGTCAAGATGGGCTGGCCGAACGGAATAACCGAAGCCATCGTTTTAGCGCGGGTGTACTGCATCGTTGCTGCCGAACGCGCGTGCGCTGCACGGGCGGCCAGGCGGGCACGGCGGGCTTCCTGCTTCGCTTCGTACTTGTTCATCGTCTTGCTCCTGTCAGGTGCGGCGGGCGCGCTCGCCCGCCTTGGGTGGGCTGCTGCGCTTAACACCAAACGACGTTGCGGTAATCAACGGTGCGGCGATACACGTTGCGGTCATTCCAGGGCATGTACGTGTATTCCATGTACGCATTCGTAAGTACTACCAACCAATGATTTAACCGAAGTGCGGGCATTTCGACCTCCATCGAAAATGGGTTCGCTTTTACTGCTGACCGGCTCCCAAGATTCCCGTCCCCTTCGTGACGGGTTCAGCGAGGCTGTGAGTGGTGATTGCCTTGCCGCCGTTTTCCCTGAGTTCGCCGCCCCGCGACGGATTTAGCCGGCCCGCTACGGCTGTCAAGGGTGAAACCGGAGGCCGCAGCCCGCGCAGCGCAGCGAGCAGGAACGGGCGAGGATTTCAGCGCGCTTGGCGCGCGGCCCTTGATGGCCGTAGCGGGTTGGCTATGGTCGCGTGACTGGGCGGCGAATCAGGGGAAACGGCCACAGGCGCATACCGGAGCCGAGTGGAACGCCGCGCGGCGAGCGCGTATGTGCGGCCGTTCGGCCGCACCTGACCAGGTGGTTGCGTTAGGGATTGATGCCCGTAGGGGCGAGACTCGGAACGAGGCTCGCCGCGTAGCGCGAAAGCCCGACCCGGCGAGCCGGGGAACGCCCGCATTCGAGCCGTCCCGGCCAGCGGCCGGCGCCATTGCGCGTGCGACTGGCTCATTCGTGGCCTACAATCAATCGAGTCGATTTGACGCTCTGCCACTCGCGGAGCGTCAATCGACGCTCCCGAGTGGCTTTCTTTTTTTGGAGGCCACTATGTTTAACGCGAAGTCGAACGTTACGGGACACCTGTTCAGAATCCACAAAGACATGACCGCCGATGGCGTCATGCTCTGGGTGGGCTTCCTGAACATCAACGATGACATGATCGCGGCATCGGCCAGGCTCTTGATTGTCAATGACCGTCCTGACGGTTTCGACATTGCGCTTGGTACGACCGATCCGAGTCAAGGTGGTTTGGGTTATTACGCGCACATTGTTCCGACGAGCCCGTTTCCGGGTTCTGAGCTGCGCGGATACCTGAAACATCACGACCGGAAACTCGATGATGTTTTCGAGGTGTCGGGTGCTTATGGCATCAATGCTGACGGCACGAGTCGCCTGGATCTAACGATCAAGGCACGTTGAACGTGGGAGCTGGCTTTTTAGCCAACGCAGGGGAAAGGCTTCGGCCTTTCCCCTTTTTTATGCAGCGTGCTCGCGCTGCGCGAGCACGCGATACAACGTCGATCTGTCGATTCCGAACAGGTCGGCTATCTCCTGCCTGCTGGCCTTGCCTTCGTCCACGAGCTGGTAAATGTGCTTGAGCTGCGCGGGTTCGAGCTTCGGCTTGCGGCCGAATTTCGTACCGCGCGCCTTCGCCGCCGCTCGGCCGGTGCTGGTTCGCTCAACAATCAGGCTACGCTCAAACTCGGCCATGCCGCCGAACACGGTCAATACCATGCGGCCGGCCGGTGTCGTCGTGTCGGCCCACGGCTCCGCGATGCTTCGCAGGCCGGCGTCGGCGTCGCGAATGCGCTCAACGATTTCGAGCAAATCGAGAATGCTGCGCGCGAGCCGGTCGAGCCGCGTCACGACAACCACATCGCGCGGCCGTAGGTGCGCAAGCAGGTTGTCAAGCTGCGGGCGGGCGCGCTTCATGCCGGTGATTTTCTCGGCAAATATGCGCCCGCACCCGGCCGCGCGTAGCTGCGCCTCTTGGGTGCTCAAATCTTGATCGCGCGTCGAGACGCGCGCATATCCGATCAGGAATGCGCCTGTCTCAATATCACGCGTGGCGTTGTCGGCGGGGTCACGCATCGTCGGTCTGTCAGTTTCCAGTCTGAGGCTCTAACACCGTGTGCAGCTCGGCGTTAGGCGTGGTGTTGACGCCGTTGAAATTGAACCAGCTTGATTCATGGCCGTTTATGTTGACCGATCGGAACACATACACTTTGGCCTGCTTCTGGTTTGCCGCAGCCTGCGCGTCTGCCAAGGTCTTTTCCATCATCTGAGCCTACTCCTACGCTAGTGAGAGGTCGCAATGCCTCTTCGCGCGTCGAGACGCGCGC
>NZ_LZXX01000124.1:0-22714 GCF_001729305.1 Burkholderia sp. A2
GTTTCGTGAAGAACCGATTCAATCGCAGACATCGACAACCCCTTGGTGAACATGAATCCTCTGCATGGCGGCGCGATCGTGTGCGCCGCGCGTCGTCTTGGCCGGCGCTTGCGCGCCGCTGTCTCCCACCATCCGCACGCGGCCGCGAAGCCTGCGCACGATGCTGCACCGCACCACCTCACACGAACGTGACCCGCGGCCCGGCAGTTTCCACGATAAGCGCTCCAACTTACCCGTCACTTACGCGGCATGGCCGTTTCGTGCGCCGGGCGCGCCGCATCGAGCGCGGCTTTACGCTGTTACGACCGCGACCCTACAATCCTAACTGAACTCGCCTTCCGGATTCCAGCTTGAATCGCTACGCCTTCTTCCTCATCCTGTCGATGCTGTTCGTCGGCAGCAACGTCGGCATCGGTAAATCCATCGTTGCATCCGTCCCGGTCGCCATCCTCGCCACGCTGCGCTTCGTGATCGCGATCGCCGTGCTGTGGCCGCTGTTCAGTCCCGTGAAGATGCGCGCGGTCAAGCGCGGCGAATGGCTGAACCTGTTCCTGCAGGCGTTCTTCGGCACCTTCATGTTCACGCTGCTGATGCTCAACGGCGTGCAGCGCACGAGCGCGGTGGCCGCGGGCGTCATCACGAGCACGATCCCGGCGATCGTCGCGCTGTTCGCGTGGCTGATCCTGCGTGAAAAACCGAACGGCCGTGCGCTCGTGTCGATCGCGCTCGCGATCGTCGGCGTCGTGACGATCAACCTCGCGAATGGCGGCGCGGCCGGCCACGGCGCGCAGGGCGACGCGTCCGGTTCGCTGACCGGCAACCTGCTGATCCTCGGCGCGGTGTGCTGCGAATCGATCTACGTGATCCTGTCGCGCCGGCTCACGCAAACGCTCGCACCGATCGACATCTGCGCGTATACGCACCTGTTCGGGCTGTTCCTGATGCTGCCGCTCGGCGCGACGGCGCTGTGGCACTTCGATTACGCGAGCGTGCCCACCGGCACCTGGGCGCTCGTCGTCTGGTACGGGCTGTCGGCCAGCATCTTCTCGTTCTGGCTGTGGATGAAGGGCATCCGGCACGTGCCGGGCAGCCTCGCCGGCGTGTTCAGCGCGGTGCTGCCGATCGCTGCGGCCGCGTACGGCATCGCGTTCCTCGGCGAGCGCCCGACGCTCGCTCACGGCATCGCGCTCGCGTGCGTCGTCGCCGGCATCGTGCTTGCGAGCCTGCGCGAGAAACGCATGCCGGCCGCCGCTTCCTGATCCGTCCCCGGCAGTGCCGGCGCGTCGCTGCAGCGGCGCCGGCCGACGCGTTACAATAGCGCGCCTTTTCAAGATTACCCCCGATACCTGCGCACCGCGCCCGTACCCCGACATGTCCGCCCCGCACTCGCCCGGCCATCCTGGCCGCCGCCCGCTTCGCCCCCTTCCCGCGCTGATTTTCATGAGCCGCTGGCTCCAGGTGCCGCTTTACCTCGGCCTGATAATCGCGCAGGCCGTCTATGTGTTCCTGTTCCTGAAGGAAGTCTGGCACCTGCTGTCGCATGCGACCGGTCTCGACGAAATCAGCGTGATGCTCGCCGTGCTCGGCCTGATCGACGTGGTGATGATCTCGAACCTGCTGATCATGGTGATCGTCGGCGGGTATGAAACGTTCGTGTCGCGGCTCGGCATCGAGGGCCACCCCGACGAGCCCGAATGGCTCGACCACGTGAACGCGGGCGTGCTGAAGGTCAAGCTGTCGATGGCGCTGATCAGCATTTCGTCGATCCACCTGCTGAAGACCTTCATCAACCCCGACCAGCACACGACGCACGCGATCATGTGGCAGGTGCTCATCCACGTGTCGTTCCTCGTGTCGGCGCTCGTGATGGCGTGGGTCGACCGCCTGACGACGCATACGCACCCGGCCCATTTCCACGAGACGCATGCGCCCGCGGCGTCCCGACCGGCGGCCTGAACCGTCGGCAAACCATTTCCACTGTCCCCACAGAGTCTCAGCCATGACCGTCATCAAACAGGAAGACCTGATCCAGAGCATCGCGGATTCGCTGCAGTACATCAGCTACTACCACCCGCTCGACTACATCCAGGCCCTCGGCCGCGCGTACGAGCTGGAAGAGAGCCCGGCGGCGAAGGACGCGATCGCGCAGATCCTCACGAACAGCCGCATGTGCGCGGAAGGCCGTCGCCCGATCTGCCAGGACACCGGCATCGTGACGATCTTCGTGAAGGTCGGCATGGACGTGCGCTGGGACGGTGCGACGATGGGCCTCACCGACATGATCAACGAAGGCGTGCGCCGCGGTTACACGCATCCGGACAACGTGCTGCGCGCGTCGATCGTCAATCCGCCGGAAGGCGCCCGCAAGAACACGAAGGACAACACGCCGGCCGTGATCCACTACGAGATCGTGCCGGGCGACAAGGTCGACGTGCAGGTCGCGGCGAAGGGCGGCGGCTCGGAAAACAAGTCGAAGTTCGTGATGCTGAACCCGTCCGACTCGATCGTCGACTGGGTGCTGAAGACGGTCCCGACGATGGGCGCCGGCTGGTGCCCGCCGGGCATGCTCGGGATCGGTATCGGCGGCACCGCCGAGAAGGCGATGCTGATGGCGAAGGAATCGCTGATGGAGCCGATCGACATCCAGGAAATCATCGCGCGCGGCCCGAAGGACTGGGTCGAGGAACTGCGCGTGGAACTGCACGAGAAGGTCAACGCGCTCGGCATCGGCGCGCAGGGCCTCGGCGGCCTCGCGACCGTGCTCGACGTGAAGATCATGGCGGCGCCGACGCACGCGGCCTCGAAGCCGGTCGCGCTGATCCCGAACTGCGCGGCCACGCGCCACGCGCACTTCGTGCTCGACGGTTCGGGCCCGGCCAAGCTTGAAGCGCCGTCGCTCGACGCCTGGCCGAAAGTGCAGTGGGAACCGAACACGGAAACCAGCAAGCGCGTCGACCTGAACACGCTGACGCCGGAAGAAGTCGCGAGCTGGACGCCGGGCCAGACGCTGCTGCTGTCGGGCAAGATGCTCACCGGTCGCGACGCCGCGCACAAGCGCATCGCCGACATGCTCGCGAAAGGCGAGAAGCTGCCGGTCGACTTCACGAACCGCGTGATCTACTACGTCGGCCCGGTCGATCCGGTGCGCGACGAAGTGGTCGGCCCGGCCGGCCCGACGACGGCCACGCGCATGGACAAGTTCACCGAGACGATGCTCGCTCAGACGGGTCTGATCTCGATGGTCGGCAAGGCCGAGCGCGGCCCGGTCGCGATCGACGCGATCAAGAAGCACAAGGCGGCCTACCTGATGGCGGTCGGCGGTGCGGCCTACCTCGTGTCGAAGGCGATCCGCGGCGCGAAGGTGCTCGCGTTCGAAGACCTCGGCATGGAAGCGATCTACGAGTTCGACGTGCAGGACATGCCGGTGACGGTGGCCGTCGATTCGTCGGGTACGTCGGTGCACCAGACGGGTCCGAAGGAATGGCAGGCGAAGATCGGCAAGATCCCGGTCGCCACCGCTTAAGCGCGATCGAACGAAAGGCCGGACGGACGTCCGGCCTTTTTACTTCTCATTCTCATTATTGTGCTCGGCCGGTTGTTCAAGGCTGATTCTCATTACCCGCAAAAGGCAGGCCCGACAAGGCTTCGAGGCTTGGCTTTTCTCGTTCGAGCGATTATCGTTCGGTTTCTGAAGCCCCACTGAACAAGGAACAGCCATGCAAGGCGACAAGAAAGTCATCGAATATCTGAACGCCCAACTGAAGAACGAACTCACGGCGATCAACCAGTACTTCCTGCATGCGCGCATGTACAAGCACTGGGGCCTCGACAAGCTCGGCAAGCACGAATACGACGAGTCGATCGGCGAAATGAAGCACGCCGACTGGCTGATCGAGCGCGTGTTCATGCTCGACGGGCTGCCGAACCTGCAGGACCTGCACAAGCTGCTCGTCGGCGAGGAAACCGAAGAGATCCTGAAGTGCGACCTGAAGCTCGAGCAGATCTCGCAGTCCACCTGCAAGGAAGCGATCGCCTACTGCGAATCGGTTCGCGACTACGTGTCGCGCGAGATCTTCGAAAAGATCCTCGACGACACCGAAGAGCACATCGACTGGCTCGAAACGCAGATCGACCTGATCGGCAAGGTCGGCCTGCAGAACTATCAGCAAACGATGATGGGTTCGGCCGAGTAATCGCGCCACCCGCCAACTCGCCGCCCGCCTGACGATGACGAACCCGTCCGCCGCACCCGCACCGCGCGCCACCGCCCCTGTCGGCATCTTCGACTCGGGGCTCGGCGGCCTGTCGGTGCTGCGCGCCGCGCGCGCACACCTGCCCGACGAATCGTTCGTCTACGTCGCCGACTCGCACCACGCGCCGTATGGCCCGCGCGACGAGGCATTCATCACGGAACGCACGCTGGCAATCGGCGAGTGGCTCGCCCGCGAAGGCGCGAAAGCGCTCGTGATCGCGTGCAACACGGCCACGGCACGGGCAATCGCGGCCATCCGCGAACGCCTGTCGATACCGCTCGTCGGCGTCGAGCCGGGCATCAAGCCGGCCGCCGCGCTGTCCACGACCGGCGTCGCGGGCGTCCTCGCGACGCAATCGACGCTGAACAGCCCGCGCTTCCAGGCGCTGCTCGATCGCTACGGCGCGGGCCGCCGCTTCATCTGCCAGCCCGGCCACGGGCTCGTCGAAGCGATCGAACGCGGCGACACGGGCTCGCCCGCGTTGCGCGCGTTGCTCGAGCGTTACATACAACCCATGCTCGACGACGGCGCCGATACGCTGGTCCTCGGCTGCACGCATTACCCGTTCTTCACAGACACGATTCGTGACCTTGTTGGCGAACGCCTGACGATCGTCGACACGAGCGATGCCATCGCGCGCCAGCTCGCGCGGGTGCTCGACGAGCGCGGTCTGCGCGCGCCGGCCGGCACGCATGCCGCGCCGCCCCGCTTCTGCTCGACGAGCGACGGCCTGCAACTGCGTGCGCTCGCGTCGACGCTGCTCGGCCTCGATGCGCCGGTCGAATCCGTCACCATTTCCTCGCCGAACGCGCACGCCTGCGCGACCGCCTGACGCGGGCCGGCGCGCCGTTCCAGCGGCGACCTCGCCTTCCTCCGCCGTTTCAAGGGTCCGATGACCTTAAAAAAAGCCGACCCAGGCTTGTCAACCTCTGCAAAATTAATGATAATAATTCGCATTAACGTTAGCTATCGCAACTCATCATGATCGTCTGCGTGTGCAAGTCTGTTTCGGATCGCAAGATTCGCGCGTCCCTCGCCGAGGGCGTGAACTCTTTCGATGAACTCCAGTTCGAGCTCGGCGTGGCCACGTGCTGCGGCAAGTGCGAGGAGTCCGTACGCGACCTCATGGCCGAGCAAGGCGTCTGCGCGAGCCGTTGCGGTGTCGAGCATCATGCGCATCCGATTCCGGTCACGTTCTACGACCGCAAGGCCGCCTGAGCGGCGCCGAGCGTGCGCATGCGGCCCAGGCCGCATTTTTTGTTTTGACCGTCAGCAAGCCACCGTCTGCGCGAGCCAACGGCTTACCTGCCAAGGAGCCTGTGATGGAATTGCTGATCGGATTCGTAACCACCGTTTGCATCTCGCTGCTGATCTTCCGCAAGTGATGCCGATTCACCCGCCGCGCCCCGGGTGCGACGTCGTTCTTTCAAGCTAACATGCAGGCTTCGCATCTCGCTCCTGCCGGCGCCATGCCGGCTGCACCACGTATGAATCCCCGAGTGATCGTCGTCGCGGTCGGTGTGCTTGCCGCACACGCGATCATGCTGACGGCCGCGTGGCTCCATCGCAACGCGCCGCCGCCGAAATCGGTCGAGGTCCAGACGATCACCGCGCAGCTCATTACGCCCGCGCCGATCGCGCAGCAGGTCGCGGCCGAGTCGATCCCGCAGCCGGCACCGCCGAAGCCCGTGCCGCGCGTGAAGCCGAAGGTCGAGCCGAAGCCGGTGCAAAAGGCGGCGAAGCCGACCCCGCAGCCGGTTGCGCCGTCGCCGGCCCCGTCGCCCACACCCGCTCCCGCTGCCGATCCAACGCCGGCGCCGGCCGCGCCCGCTCCCGCGGCACCGGCCGCCACGCCGGGCCCGGCGCGCGAAACGATGCAGGTCAGCGCACCGAAGAACGTGCCGACGCTCCAGTGCGATTTCGTGAAGCCCGACTATCCGTCGATGTCGCGCCGCCGCGGCGAATCGGGCACCGCCTATGTTCACTTCGTCGTCGGCGTGACCGGCAAGATCGAAAGCATCGATCTGCAGAAGAGCAGCGGTTATCCGCGCCTCGACGATGCCGCACTCGACGCGATGCGCTCGACCACCTGCCGCCCGTACGTCGAGAACGGCCAGGCGATCCGCGCCGCCCGCACACAGCCCTACAGCTTCGGGCTCACCGACTAACCTGCCTCATCCGGAAGATTCAAAGGAAACAAAAAATGCAAAGCTACGGTATCGCGCACGTCTGGGCGCAAGGTGATTTCGTCACGCGCGCCATTGCGATCACGCTGCTCGTGATGTCGGTCCTGTCGTGGATCGTGATCGTCATCAAGGGCTGGAACGTGATCCGCCTGAACCGCCTCACGAAGAATGCCGAGCAGGCATTCTGGCATTCCGACAATTTCGACGACGGCATCAAGAAGCTCGGCCTCGCCGCATCGACGCCGAACGACAACCCGTTCCTCGCGCTCGCGCTGTCGGGCAAGGAAGCCGCCGACCACCACCACCAGACGCAACCGCACCTGCACGACCGCATGGACGTATCGGACTGGGTCACGCGCTGCCTGAAGGACACGATGGACGAAGGCATTTCGCGCATGCAGAGCGGCCTCGCGATCCTCGCATCGGTCGGCAGCACTGCGCCGTTCGTCGGCCTGTTCGGCACGGTCTGGGGCATCTATCATGCGCTGCTCGCGATCGGCGCCACCGGCCAGACGTCGATCGACCAGGTCGCGGGCCCGGTCGGCGAATCGCTGATCATGACGGCCTTCGGCCTGTTCGTCGCGATTCCCGCGGTGCTCGGCTACAACGCGCTGACCCGCGCGAACAAGGGCGTCGTCAGCAAGCTGCGCCGCTTCGCGCACGGCCTGCATGCGTACTTCGTGACGGGCGCGAGCCTCGCGTCGTCGTCGACGCGCGACGGCCTGCGTCTCGCATCGCGCGCCGCCAGCTGAGACGAGGTGAACCATGGCCATGAACACCGGTTTCAGCGACGATGACGACGATGCCGTGATGAGCGAGATCAACATGACGCCGCTCGTCGACGTCATGCTTGTACTCCTGATCATTTTCCTCGTGACGATCCCGGCGATGCAGCATGCGGTGAAGATCGACCTGCCGCACGCCAGCAGCCAGCCCGTCGACGAAAAGCCGCAGACCGTCGACGTCGCGATCCAGGGCGACGGCACGATCCTGTGGGACGACCACACGGTCACGCGCGAACAGTTGCAGGCACGCATCGCGGAAGCCGCGAAGCGCACGCCTCAGCCGGAATTGCATCTGCGCGCGGACCGCAAGGTCGCCTACGAACACGTCGCGGAAGTGATGTCGGATGCGCAAGCTGGCGGCCTGACGAAGCTCGGCTTCGTGACGGAGCCCGGCGCAAAAGCGAAGTAACGCGCGCAGGCTCCGTCGTCGCCAGCGCCCCTGCGCACACCTGACCGGTCGCACCTAGCCGGTCGCGCACAAAGTAAAAGGCCTTCATCGCCAGATGAAGGCCTTTTTTCATGCGCACGCGGGCGCCTTCGGGCGGCGGGCTCTTCGGCGGTATCGGTTACGCCTCGAGCAACGCAAATGCGACTCTGCCGTGGTCTGCACGGACTGCGCGTTCTGCCCTATCTGGCTCGCAATATATGCGGCCACCTGATTTCGCTCAGAACTTCCTTCACGAAATGGGATTTCAATATAGGCCCGCCCGCGCACGCATTCAAGGTTCCAGCGATTGAAACTTGCGATTGCCGGCGACGCTTCAATGACAAAACAAATTTGCGTCGTCGTGCATGCCGTGTTCAGGTGGCCGAAACATCGGCCGCCGTTTCCTTCTTCGCGCGCTCGGGGCAACCCGGCTCCTTGTATGCGCCATGGTCAAGCTTCTCGACCAGGTAATCGACGAACGCACGGACCGCGGGCGGCATCCCCTGACGCGACACGAACACCGCATACAGCTGCGGCACCGGCAGCGTCCAGCCCGGCATCACCGGCGACAGTTGCCCCGCGCGCAACGCGTTGCCGTACATCATCTCCGGCAGCGCGGCGATGCCGAGGCCATCGAGCACCGCCTCGCGGATCGTCATCAGGTCGGCGGTCACGAGACGCGGATCATGCTCGTGCACATGGCGCGTTCCGTCCGGCGCGATCAGGTTGAAGACGTGCCGGCCGTCGACGCTCGGCGTATCGAGCGTCTCGAAGCCGGTCAGGTCGTCCGGCGCCAGCGGCGGTGCGTTCTGGCTCAGCAGGCTCGGCGCGCCGACCAGCATCTGCTCGGTGCGCCACAGCGGCCGCACGACGATGTTCGCGTTCTGCGGCGGCTCCGAACGCACGCGCAACGCGACGTCGATCGAATCCTCGAACAGGTCGATCACGCGATTCGTCACGCGCACATGCACCTTCACTTCGGGATAGCGGCGCAGGAATTCGGGCAGGATGCGCGACAGCATTGTCTGCGACAGCGTCACCGGCACGCTGACGCGCACCGAGCCGCGTGGCGACGCGCGCAACTGCTGCACCGCGTTCATCGCGGCCCGCGCTTCGGCGAGCATCGCCTGGCAATGCTGGTAGAACAGCTCCCCCGCCTCGGTCAGTGCGAGCTTGCGCGTCGAGCGCTGCAGCAGGCGCACGCCGAGCGCGGCCTCGAGCTCGGTCAGGCGCCGCGACAGACGCGATTTCGAGATGCCCAGCACGCGTTCGGCGGCCGAGAAGCCACCATGTTCGACGACCTGCGAGAAGTACATCAGGTCGTTCAGGTTATGTGCATCGATATTCATCTCATCGTTCCAATTTCAGAACAATCCATTGCGAACCGCCGCAAATCGCCTGGTAAAACGCCCAATATAATAGCGCTATGTTTCGAAAATAACGCTATTCCGATGATTTCGAGGGCTTCCCATGACCACCGCTCGCTCGCTTGATCGCACCTACCCCGCGCTTCGCACCACCGAAGGCGGCGGTTTCGTGGTTCACCGCCCATTCCCGACGCGACTGCTGATGGATTTCGATCCATTCCTGCTGCTCGATGAAATGGGCCCGGTCGACTACGCGCCCGGCGAAGCCGTCGGCGCGCCCGACCATCCGCATCGCGGCTTCGAGACCGTGACCTACGCGCTCGATGGACGCTTCCGTCATCGCGACTCGTCAGGCCATGCCGGCACGCTCGGCCCCGGCGACGTGCAGTGGATGACGGCGGGTGCCGGTGTCGTGCACAGCGAGATGCCTGACCCGGCGTTCGCCCAAGCAGGCGGGCGTTCCCACGGCTTCCAGCTGTGGGTCAACCTGCCGCGGCGCGACAAGATGATCGCGCCGCGCTACCAGGAGATCCCGGCCGCCCGCATTCCGACCGCGACATCGCCGGACGGCCGCGCACGCGTGCGCGTCATCGCCGGAGAAGCATTCGGCGTAAAAGCCGCGATCGAGACGCGCACGCCGATCCTCTATCAGCACTTCACGCTGGAGCCCCGCGCAACCGTCACGCAGCCCGTGCCGGCCGGTTATCGCGTGTTTGCCTATCCGATCGACGGAACGGGCCTCTACGGGCCCGACAGGCAGGCTGTCGACGCACGGCACATGATCGTCTACGGCGACGATGGCGATGTCGTCACATTCGCTGCCGGCGACACGGCGCTCGACCTGCTGCTGATCGGCGGCGTGCCGCTCAACGAGCCGATCGTCCGTTACGGCCCGTTCGTGATGAATACCGAGGAAGAGATTCGGCAGGCTGTCGTCGACTATCAGACCGGTCGCATGGGTCGCATCGAAGCGTGAATCGGATCGGGCGGCAGGTGCCGCGACGCCGGTGGTTTTGCGTCACAATAACTTCTTGAACCACGTGGCCACCCGCCACCAGAAGGAACCCGTCCCCTTGAACTTCGAACATCTGATCCAGATCAATTCCGACGATCCGGCCGTGCCGACCCTCAACCGCGACCAGCTCTGGGAAGGTCTCGTGCTGCGTGCGGAACAGCCGCAACTGTTCGTGATCGGCCTCGACAGCTGCGTCATCCGCGAACGGACCGACACGACGCTCGAACGCGAGCTGCACTACGGCCACGCGACCGTGCGCGACCACGTGACGTTCACGCCGAACCAGCAGGTCCGCTACGACATCCGTGCGGCCGATGGCGAGATCGGCGGCTCGCTGACGATGACGATCGAGGAGCGCGACGACCACGAGCTGTTCCTGCGTTTCGAATACCGGACTACGCTGACGGTCACCGACGACAGCGAAGAAGCGCGACAGACCCACGGGATCGTCAAGGAGGCGTACCGCACGTCGGACATCGACACCGTTCGCCTGATCCGCGAGTACGCGCAGGGCCGCAAGGACCCCGATCCACTGCACTGAACCGGGCGGCGGCCTGCGGGGCCGCCGCTTTGACTCAAGCTATCAGACCAGACGAATCGATCGATAAAGAGTTTTTGTAAATGGGAATAGTTATCATTTAGAATTCATTCCATCGTATCGACAGTCACCGATCAAACCGAATGACCGACACCATGCGCCCGACCACGCTGACCCTGCGCCGCGCCGCCGGCACCGCAGCCAGCAGCCGTCAGAAGACGGCAGCGGTCACCACGCCGGCGAAGCCCGCCGGCAACCGCGATGCAGGCACGCGGGTCGTCAACAGCGATGCGCTGCTGCAAGGCCAAAGCCACGTCAGCATCGCGCACAACGGAGAGACTTATCAGTTGCGCGCCACGCGGCTCGGCAAACTGATCCTGACGAAGTAACGACCGAGTATTGTGGGGACCACCTCCCTGAGAGGTGTTGGGCAGTAGCCAGCGTAACGGCTTGCACGCGAGATCTAGACCCCTTCGTGCAAACACACTCAAGCAGCCGTTGCAGCAAGCCAAGCCACTTTTTTGGTTCTCGCACCAGGAAGAAAAAAGCGACACGTCGACGGACGTGTCGCTTTTTCGTTTGGGCAGCCCATGCGCGAAGCACGCCGCCCGGGTGTCGTGGCTGCCGCCGATGCGCGGCAGCGAGAAGCGGCATGCGTGCCGCTTCAGAATCCCCAGAACATCAACCACCATGCGCTATCGACGACGGCCAGCCCGACGGCGAACCACGCGAACGCCGCGAGCCGGCGCGGCCACGCCGCATAGCGCCCGGCCACCTTCCACGCGAGCCACGCACTCCATATGTTGGCGCCGACCAGAATCGCGATGCGCACATCGGTAGCCCAACCAAGCGGCACATGCTCGGCGCGCAGCAGCGACAGCGTCGTGGCCGACAGCCCGAGGAACACGCCCGCGCCCGCGATCGGGATCAGCGCCTGGGCGAGGTGATGCAGACGCACGCGATCGAAGCGGCCGAGCATCAGCGTGGCGCCGGCCAGCAACACCAGCAGCGCCGTGCCGTACACGAGCCCCGTGCCGACGATGTAGCTGACGACCAGTCCGCCATCGAGCCAGGAGAACACGTCGTTGCGATCCGGGTAGTGCGTGAGCAGGAACCACGGCGCATTGGTCTCGAGCGGCCACGTGATGTCGTGATCGATCAGCCAGCCCGCGAGCCATTGCTTGATCTGCACGAACCACGGGCTGACGGTCCAGTGGAACGCGCCGATCGCCACGCCGAGCAGTCCGTACAGGATCAGCGCGGTGTCCCACGGGTTGGCCCGCTCCGCACCGAGATTCACGACTTCGTCGGACGGCGAGCGCAGCGACAGCGAAATCGCGTCGCGGTGCCCGCTGCAGCGGCCGCACATATGGCAATCCGCCGCGCCCTTCATATTGCGCAACGGCACGAGCGGCGCGCAGTTGATTGGAATCACGCGATGGCCGTGCTCGCCGTTCTTGTACGAACGGCGCCACGCATCCTCGTCGACCTTGTAGCGCATCGGCGCCAGCCGCGCGAGCAGCCCGAACACGCCGTTCACCGGGCACAGATACTTGCACCACACGCGCTTCTCGCGGCCGTACAGCACGCCGATCACGATCGCGCCGACGGTCGAGCCGCCGAGCACGAACAACACCGCGAGCGGGTACTGGTACACGCTCACCATCTGCCCGTAGATCGTCGTGATGCCGAACGCGACGAACGGCCAGCCGCCCCACCGAATCCAGCGCGGAATCGGGCCGCCGCGACCGAATTTGCTCGCATATTCGGTGAGCGCGCCCTCCGGACACAGCACGCCGCACCACACGCGGCCGAGCATCACCATCGACAGCAGCACGAACGGCCACCAGATGCCCCAGAACGCGAACTGCGCGATGAGCGTGAGGTTGTTCCACAGATGCGCGGAATCGTCCGGCAGCGGCAACACCGCCGGCACGATGATCAGGAACGCGTAGACGGCGACGACGATCCACTGGATACCGCGGATCAGCGCACCGTGGCGCTGCATCCACTGGCCGGCCTGCGCGAGCCAGCCCGGCTTGACGGCGGCGACAACGCTCATGCCGCGCGACCCGCTGCGACGGCCGGACGGCGGCTCGCGCGCTTCATCAGCAGCCAGACGATCGCCCAGTACACCGCATAGGCGACCAGGTTGGTCAGCGCCGGATGCGCGCGATAACCGGTCAGCGTCGCGACGAGCGAACCGAAGGTGCCCGAATCATCGAGGATCGCGGACGTGTCCCACACCTGCGAGATGCCGAGCGGCAGGATTTCCTTGTCGATCAGCTTGTCGACGCCGGTCTGGAACAGGCCCGCGCCGAGGAACAGCAGCATCACTTCGGTCACGCGGAAGAAATGCCGCCACGAGAAGTACTTGCCGCCGAGCTGCAGCAGATAGAACGTGAGGAACGCGAGGCCGAGACCGATCACGACCGCGAGCATCTGGCTGCCATCGACGTGGCCCGACTGGCCGAAACCGAGGCCGTACAGGAAAATCACCGTCTCGCTGCCTTCGCGGGCGATCGCGAGCGCGACCAGCACGGCGACGCCCCACCAGTTCGAATCGCGCGTGCTTTGCTGCAGCGACTGCTCCATGTCGCGCTTCAGCGTGCGGCCGTGCCGGCGCATCCACAGCACCATCTGCACGATCAGCACGCACGCGATCAGCACCATCGCCGTCTGGAAATAATCCTGCGCGTCTCCGGACAGCACTTCGGTGAACCCGACCAGCGCGGCGCCGAGGCCGACGGCCATCAGCAGGCCGACGCCGACGCCGGCCCAGAGGAAAGGCAGGCCGCGGCGCGCGTCATCGTCGCCGTTTTTCAGCCATGCATAGAGAATGCCGACGACGAGTAGCGCTTCCACGCTCTCCCGCCAGACGATGAACAAGATCTGACCCATCGATACCTCCTGACGCACGGGGCAAGGGACTGGCGCGCCCGCGCGCAGATAAAACGCGTTACTTCGCGACGATCACGCCCTGTGCCTGCTGGTGGAAATCGTCGAAAAACTTGTATTCGCCCGGCGACAGCGGGGCGACGACCACGAACGAGTCGGCGCCCGGCGCGAGCACCTTCTCCTTGCGCAGCTGCACGCTCTCGAATTCGGCGGCGCCCTTGCCGGTGTTCCTGATCTCGATCTTGAAACGCTGACCGGCCGGCACTTCGATGCGGGCGGGATTCAGCTTGCCATCCGTCATCTCGAGCTTGAACGTCGGCAGATCGGCCGCGTGGGCCACGCCGGCAAGCCACAGCGCAGCGGCTGCGGCGACGATTTTCTGGGGAATTTTCATTCTGGGTTCTCTACGCCGACGGCGCGCCGAAGCGCGCCGTTCGTGATGCCACCGATCAGTAACCGCCCTTCTTGCCGATACCGGCGAACGGGAAGTCGTACTCGAGCGTGATGGGCTTGAACCAGGGACCCACGCCCGTTTCCTTGTCGACGTGGCGACCGAACGCCATGTGACCGGACTGCATCGGCGGCTTGACCACCATCGTCAGGTGGTACTTGCCGGGGCCGGCGAGCTTCACGTTGTCGCCGTAGTGCGGGCCGTCGCTCGCGACCATGCCCATCAGGTCGCCTTCGGCCTTCCACTTCGTGTCGCCCTGCTTCGTCAGCTTGTACGTAACCTGCAGGTACGGCATCCAGTCGCCTTCCGCGAAACCGGTCGGGTTGTTCTTGACCGCATGGATGTCGGCCTCGAGGTGGATGTCGGAATCCGACGCCTTGCGCATCATGCCTTCCGGGTCCATCGTGATCGGCTGCAGATACACCGCGCCGATTTCCATGCCGCCCTGGATCTGCTGCTTGCCGATCGGATACTCGGCAGCCGAGGCCGACATCGCGGCCAACGCCGCCGCTACCGCAACCGTCGTGCGGATGAACGAAGAACCCAACATGGACACTCCTTGTTATTTGTCTGACTATCTTGACGACATGCGGGCCGCCGCCGGGCCGCCCGCTGGAAACACTAACGCGACGAAGAACGTTAATGCGAACTATTCTCAATACATGGGGAGTTTAGCACCGAACCCGCTCCGGAACAAACGAAGAGCGCTGTAAACCCCTGATCCGACAAGGCTTACAGGCGCTTTACCAAAAGGATTCGGTGACGCTTGGAAAGATTTACCGCCCGCCGCTGATGTGGTCGCCGACGTTCGCGCCGAACACGCGTTCGCGCAGCACGGCAAGCTGGTCGCGGGTCGCGGCGGCCTTCTCGAATTCGAGATTCTTCGCGTAGTCGGTCATCTGCTTCTCGAGACGCTTGATCTCCTTCGCGAGCTGCTTTTCCGACATGTCCTCGAATTTCGCCCGCTGCTGCGCCTCCTTCAGCTCCGCGCGCGCGTCGTCGGCGTTGTAGACGCCGTCGATGATGTCCTTGATACGCTTCACGACGCCGCGCGGCGTGATGCCCATCTTTTCGTTGTAAGCGATCTGCTTCGCGCGGCGCCGCTCGGTTTCGCCGATCGCGCGCTTCATCGACTCGGTCATGTTGTCCGCGTAGAGGATCGCCTTGCCGTTCACATTCCGTGCGGCGCGGCCGATCGTCTGGATCAGCGAGCGCTCGGCGCGCAGGAAGCCTTCCTTGTCCGCGTCGAGGATCGCGACGAGCGACACTTCGGGAATGTCGAGGCCCTCGCGCAGCAGGTTGATCCCGACCAGCACGTCGAACGTGCCGAGCCGCAGGTCGCGGATGATCTCGACGCGCTCGACCGTGTCGATGTCGCTGTGCAGGTAACGCACCTTGACGCCATGGTCGGCCAGGAACTCGGTCAGCTGTTCGGCCATGCGCTTCGTCAGCACGGTGATCAGCACGCGCTCGCCGGCTTTCACGCGCGCGTTGATCTCGGTCAGCACGTCGTCGACCTGCGAGCTCGCCGGCCGCACTTCGATTTCCGGATCGACGAGGCCCGTCGGTCGCACGACCTGCTCGGCGATCTGCCCCGTCACGCGCTTCTCGTAGTCGGCCGGCGTCGCCGACACGAACACGACCTGACGCATCTTGCGCTCGAACTCGTGGAACTTCAGCGGCCGGTTGTCGAGCGCCGACGGCAGGCGGAATCCGTAATTGACGAGGTTTTCCTTGCGCGCGCGGTCGCCGTTGTACATCCCGTTCAGCTGGCCGATCAGCACGTGCGATTCGTCGAGCAGCATCAGCGCATCGGGCGGCAGGTAGTCGACGAGCGTCGGCGGCGGATCGCCGGGCGCCGCGCCCGAGAAATGCCGCGAATAGTTCTCGATGCCCTTGCAGAAGCCGAGCTCCTGCAGCATCTCGAGATCGAAGCGCGTGCGCTGCTCGAGGCGCTGCGCCTCGACGAGCTTGCCTTCGCGATGGAAGAACTCGAGCCGTTCGCGCAATTCGTCCTTGATCGTTTCGACCGCGCGCATCACGGTGTCGCGCGGCGTCACGTAGTGCGACGACGGATACACGGTGAAGCGCGGAATCTTCTGCCGCACGCGCCCGGTCAGCGGGTCGAACAGATGCAGCGTCTCGACCTCGTCGTCGAACAGTTCGACGCGCACGGCCATTTCCGCGTGTTCGGCCGGGAAGATGTCGATCGTGTCGCCGCGAACGCGGAACGTGCCGCGCTGGAAATCCTGCTCGTTGCGCGTGTATTGCATCGCGATCAGTCGCGCGATCACGTCGCGCTGGCCGAGCTTGTCGCCAGTGCGCAGCGTCAGGATCATCTGGTGGTATTCGGACGGATTGCCGATACCGTAGATCGCCGACACCGTCGCGACGATCACCACGTCGCGCCGCTCCATCAGGCTTTTCGTCGCCGACAGCCGCATCTGCTCGATGTGCTCGTTGATCGACGAATCCTTCTCGATGAACAGGTCGCGCTGCGGCACGTAGGCCTCAGGCTGGTAGTAGTCGTAGTACGAGACGAAATACTCGACCGCGTTGCGCGGGAAGAACTCCCGGAACTCCGCATAAAGCTGGGCCGCGAGCGTCTTGTTCGGCGCGAACACGATCGCCGGGCGGCCGAGCCGCGCGATCGTGTTGGCCATCGTGAAGGTCTTGCCCGAGCCGGTTACGCCGAGCAGCGTCTGGAAGGCAAGGCCGTCGCCGACGCCTTCGACGAGCGTGTCGATCGCGGTCGGCTGGTCGCCCGCGGGCGGATAGGGCTGGTAAAGCTGGAACGGCGACCCTTCGAAAGTGACGAATTTGGATTCATCGAGCGCGTCGCCGACTTCGGCATGATGTTCGGACATGGAATGCGGCCGGAGCAAGGGCAAAGAAAGCATTCTAGCGCTTCGTGGCCAAGCGAACTGCTGTCGACTCCTGACGCGCGGCGGCCGCCCGAAATCGCGATCCGTCGCCCTGATCGCGACGGAATCACCGCCCCCGCCAGCACGAATTCGCTACAATGTCAGGCTGCTGCGCTTCCCGGCGTCGCGCCGTGGGCGCGGTCCATTGCACCCGCCCCGCCGGTTGAAAGCCTGACCCTCTTTTCACTACTGCCGAATCATCATGTCGCTCTTCTCCGCTGTCCAGCTTGCTCCCCGCGACCCGATCCTGGGCCTGAACGAAGCCTTCAACGCCGATGCGCGTCCGACCAAGGTCAACCTCGGCGTCGGCGTGTACACGAACGAAGACGGCAAGATTCCGCTGCTGCGCGCGGTTCGCGACGCGGAGAAGGCGCGTGTCGAGGCCGGCCTGCCGCGTGGTTACCTGCCGATCGACGGGATCGCCGCCTACGATGCGGCCGTGCAGAAGCTGCTGCTCGGCAACGACTCGCCGCTGATCGCGGCAGGCCGCGTGGTCACGGCCCAGGCACTGGGCGGCACCGGCGCGCTGAAGATCGGTGCCGATTTCCTGCGCACCCTGAATCCGAACGTGAAGGTCGCGATCAGCGATCCGAGCTGGGAAAACCACCGCGCGCTGTTCGAAGCGGCCGGCTTCGAGGTCGTCGCGTACCCGTATTACGACGCGGCCACCAACGGCGTGAACTTCGAAGGCATGCTGTCGGCGCTGAACGGCTACGCGGCCGGCACGGTTGTCGTGCTGCACGCGTGCTGCCACAACCCGACCGGCGTGGACCTGACCGAAGCGCAATGGCAACAGGTCGTCGACGTCGTGAAGGCGCGCAACCTCGTGCCGTTCCTCGACATGGCCTATCAGGGCTTCGGCGAGAACATCGAAGCCGATGCCGCTGCCGTGCGTCTGTTTGCCGCGGCCGACCTGAACGCGTTCGTGTCGTCGTCGTTCTCGAAGTCGTTCTCGCTGTACGGCGAGCGCGTCGGCGCGCTGTCGATCATCACGTCG
This sequence comes from Burkholderia sp. A2, assembly GCF_001729305.1. NCBI lineage: Bacteria > Pseudomonadati > Pseudomonadota > Betaproteobacteria > Burkholderiales > Burkholderiaceae > Burkholderia > Burkholderia sp. A2. The sequence continues at coordinate 17,842 of NZ_LZXX01000124.1, forward strand.
AGCAAGGAAGAAGCCACGCGCGTGCTGTCGCAACTGAAGCGCGTGATCCGCACGAACTACTCGAACCCGCCGACCCACGGCGGCGCAGTGGTCGCAGCGGTGCTCGCATCGCCGGAACTGCACGCTTCGTGGGTGCAGGAACTCGGCGAAATGCGCGATCGCATCCGCGCGATGCGCAACGGCCTCGTCGAGCGCCTGAAGGCGAGCGGCGTCGATCGCGACTTCAGCTTCATCAACGCGCAGCGCGGGATGTTCTCGTATTCGGGCCTGACCTCGGCACAAGTCGATCGCCTGCGCGACGAATTCGGCATCTATGCGGTCGGCACGGGCCGGATCTGCGTCGCCGCGCTGAATACGCGCAACCTCGACGCGGTTGCCAATGCGGTCGCCGCAGTCCTGAAGTAAACGGCGCCGGGCGGCGGCCGTCACCGGCCCCGCCCTGCCGACATGAAAAACGCGCTCCACGGAGCGCGTTTTTTTGCAGGCCAGCGCGGCGGGCGACGACAGCGCCCGCACCCGCGTTACTGCATGAACCAGCCGTGGCTGACGACGAACGATTGGCCGGTGAGCGCGGCGCTCGGGAATGCCGACAGGAACAGCACCGTCTGCGCGACGTCCTGCACCGTCGTGAACACGCCGTCGACCGTGTTGCCGAGCATCACCTTCTTGATCACGTCCTCTTCGCTGATGCCGAGTTCCTTCGCCTGCTCCGGAATCTGCTTGTCGACCAGCGGCGTGCGCACGAAGCCCGGGCACACGACGTGCGAGCGAACGTTGTGCTTCGCGCCTTCCTTCGCCAGCACGCGCGCGAGACCCAGCAGCCCGTGCTTGGCCGTCACATACGCGGACTTCAGCGGCGACGCCTCGTGCGAGTGCACCGAGCCCATGTAGATCACGACGCCGCCGCGATCATCCTTGTACATGTGCTTGAGCGCGGCCTTCGTCGTCAGGAACGCGCCGTCCACGTGGATCGCCTGCATCTTCTTCCAGTCGGAGAACGAATAGTTCTCGATCGGGTTGACGATCTGGATGCCCGCGTTCGACACGAGGATGTCGACCGAGCCGAACGCCTCGGCCACCTTGTCGATGCCGCTGTTCACGGCGTCCTCGTTGGTCACGTCCATCGCGACGCCGATCGCCTTGCCGCCTGCCTTGTTGATCTCGTCGGCCACCGCGTTCGCGCCGTCCTGGTTCAGGTCGGCGATCGCGACGGCCGCGCCTGCCTTGGCCAGCTCCAGCGCGATTTCCTTGCCGATGCCGCTCGCGGCGCCCGTGACGACTGCGGTCTTGCCGCTCAGATCTGCTGCCATGTCCGTCTCCTCCCGTTATCGGATCGATAAAACACGCGCCCGTCGCATCCGCGCTCATCGCGAAATCGCATCGGCGTGCCAGCCGTCATTGTGCACGATCGGCCCCGCCGTTCGTGCGCAAAACGTCTAAGCTTAAGGTCGGTTCCGTTCAGCAGGAGAGTCTCATGCACTATCGACGACTAGGCCGCTCCGGCCTGCAGATCAGCGCGCTTTCCCTTGGCTCGTGGGTGACGTACGGCAACCAGGTCGACCAGCGGGTCGCGCGCGAATGCCTCGCCGCGGCACGCGACGCGGGCGTCAATTTCTTCGACAACGCCGAGGTCTACGCCGGCGGCAAGTCCGAGGAAATCATGGGCCAGGCGCTCAAGTCGCTGGACTGGCCGCGCGTCAGCTATATCGTGTCCACGAAATTCTTCTGGGGGCTCGCGGAAGCCCCGAACCAGTATCACACGCTGAACCGGAAATATCTGCTGAACGCGATCGATGGCTCGCTGCGCCGGCTGCAGCTCGACTATGTCGACCTCGCCTATTGCCATCGCCCCGATCCGCATACGCCGATCGAGGAAACCGTCTGGGCGATGAGCGACATGATCGTGCGCGGCAAGGCGCTGTACTGGGGCACGTCGGAATGGAGCGCCGACGAGATCCGCGCGGCATGCGAGATCGCCGAGCGGCATCATCTGCACAAGCCGGTCGTCGAACAGCCGCAGTACAACCTGTTCCACCGCACCCGAGTCGAGCAGGAATATGCGCGGCTCTACGACGATTACGGCCTCGGCCTCACGACCTGGAGCCCGCTGGCGTCGGGCCTGCTCACCGGCAAGTACCGCGACGGCGTGCCGGCCGGCAGCCGCGCGCAGTTACAGGGCTACGACTGGATGCGCGAACGCCTGACCGATCGGGCCGCCAACGACATCGTCGAACGGCTCGGCGAGATCGCGGCCGAACTCGGCTGCAGTACCGGCCAATTGGCAATCGCATGGGTGCTCGCGAATCCGCGCGTGAGTTCGGTCATCACGGGCGCATCGCGGGTCGACCAGATCGGTGACAACATGCGCGCGCTCGACGTTGCAGCGAAGCTGACGCCGGAGGTGAAGCAACGCATCGAGGCGGTGGTCGGCGACGCGTACGAGTAAGGCGACGCGCAGCCACTCGCGTACAATACGCGGCCGCATCGGCACCCGGTCTGACGGCCGCGCGCGATCGACCGCTTTCATCGATTCACCTTTCGTTTCAGGCAATCCGCCATGCTCAGTTATCGTCACGGTTTTCACGCAGGCAATCACGCGGACGTGCTCAAGCACGCCGTCGTCGTCCAGCTGCTGCGCTACCTGAACAAGAAAGACAAATCGTACTGGTACATCGATACGCACGCGGGCGCCGGCGTGTACTCGCTACGCGACGGTTATGCAGCGAAGACGTCGGAATTCGATACCGGCATCGGCCGGCTGTGGAACGAAAAGAACCTGCCGGAGGCGTTGGGTGACTATGTGGACGAAGTCCGCGCGCTGAACGACGACGGCGAACTGCACTTCTATCCGGGCTCGCCGTACATCGCATGGCGGTCGATGCGCGAGCAGGATCGTATGCGCCTGTTCGAAATGCACACGACGGAAATCGATGTGCTGCGCCACAATTTCCGCGATGCGGGGCGACGTGCGATGATCTTCGCCGGCGACGGCTTCGAAGGTATCAAGGCGCTGCTGCCGCCGCCGCCGCGACGCGCACTCGTGCTGATCGATCCGTCCTACGAGGACAAGAAGGATTACGCGCGCACGGTGAGCTGCGTGACCGAATGCCTGAAGCGTTTCGCGACCGGCTGCTATGCGATCTGGTATCCGCAGGTCACGCGGACAGAATCGCAGCGCTTTCCCGAGCAGTTGAAGCGCCTGCAGCCGAACAACTGGCTGCACCTGACGCTGACGGTATCGAATCCGCCGACCGACGGACTGGGCCTCTACGGTAGCGGGATGTTTATCCTGAATCCCCCGTATACGCTCGCCCAGAGCATGAATGAGGTACTGCCCTACCTGGTCGAGAAGCTCGGACAGGATAGCGGCGCCCGCTGTCAAATCGAGCACCGCGGAAACTGACCGGGCGACGGTCGTTACGGCTGCGGCCTGGGCGCGAGCCTCGGCTGGTTGGCCGGCTGCCCGCCCCACGCGGGAACATTGATATACGGCGCGACGAACAGCGGAACCGACGCGTTCGGCCCCTGCCCGGCCGGAGCCCGCATGCCTGCCGGTTCGACGATCGGCTCCGGCGACAACGGCGCCGTCTGCAACACCAACCCGCCCTTGCCGTCCTGGATACCGCGCTGCGTATCGAGAACGAGCGGCCTGGACGACGTCGCGGCACCAGCCGCGACGCCCTGGATGAGCACGACTGCGCCCAGAACGAGACGCGCGCGAGCACTGCGACGCACATCGAAACGCAAACCCATGATCGTGTCCTTCACAATGAAAAGCAGGTCCACACCATAGCGCTGCACCGACGATTTCGCCAGATCCGGCGCACAAAAAACAAAGCCCCGTCAATACGGGGCTTGCTTATCGTGCGGTGCCGCGCGGCACCTGACGGCGACTCTGATTACAGCGAGTAGCCGTTGGTTTCGAGCGAGCGGATGCGGCTCTCGAGCTGGACGATGTCCGACGACGTGGCGAGGTAAGCCTCACGGCGCTCACGTTCTGCGGATTCGAACCAGTTGCTCAGCTTTTCAACGATGTAGGCGATCATGACGTTCTCCAAGGAAGAGGGACCCCTGGTGAATCGAGATTCAGGGATTTCCCGTATAGGGTTATCCCGAATTATAGCGACGCCGCACCAATATGCTAGTGAAAAACTTGCATGGAGATCATTCCAAACTGGAATGAAGAGGAGCGGACCGCCTCCAACTCATTGATTTTTAATGACATGTCCACTTTGCCCGTTTTGAGGCTCGAGCACACGCACTAATTTGGTTCACTGACGGGGTCGGCCAAGCGCGCCAAAATCGGGCACTCAGGCCGCCCGTCACCATGGCAGTGCGCAGCCAGATCGGCCAGCGTGTCGCGCATGTCGCTCAGTTCCGCGATGCGTTTGTCGAGTTCGGCCACGTGCTCAAGTGCGATCGATTTCACTTCTGCGCTGGCGCGTGAACGATCCTGCCAGAGCATCAGCAGCTTGCGGATGTCCTCGACGAGAAAGCCGAGTCGTCGGGCCTGACGGATGAACCGGAGGATATGGATTTCGTCCACGCCGTAGATACGGTAGCCGGCATCGGTACGCTTGCTCGGGGCCAGAAGGCCGACCTGTTCGTAGTACCGGATCATTTTCGCGCTGACTCCGGATTCGCGCGACGCGTCGCCGATATTCATTCCCGCCCCTCTCCATCAAGCCCTGGTTTCGAACACGACCATCGACGGATGCCATCGTCGACGATACGTCGATCGTATCAAATCGCGGGGCTTCGTTCCGGGGAGAAGGGTTGACAGCAGATGATCTGACGTTGCGCGCACGCCGTGGGGTTGCGAGGAATGGGGGCGCTTCGCCACATGCTTTTGAGGACGCCGAAATGCAAAAAC
>NZ_LZXX01000125.1:0-184 GCF_001729305.1 Burkholderia sp. A2
GGGCACGCGCGCGGGGCATCGTTTCGTCATCGCCCGGCGCGGCCACGCGTGCGAGTTGCGCGCCGATCGCCGCGTCCCCGGGCTTGCGTTCGGCGAGCAGGAACAGCGGGCCTTCGAGCGCGCCGAGTTCCGCGAGTGCGCGTCGCCGGATGGCCAGCCACGCCGCGGCCGGCCGCACCCACGA
>NZ_LZXX01000125.1:294-35739 GCF_001729305.1 Burkholderia sp. A2
GTTCGGCCGGCTGCGGGATCTGCGCGATGCGCCGCCACTGGTCGAGCAGCGCGGCGAACGCGACGTCGATCTGCTTGCCGATGCTGACGGGCCAGATGCGCGTGAACACCAGATACACGACGACGTTGCCGAGCAGGATGCCGATCGTGCGGTCGCGCGCGATCGTCAGGTCGAAGCCGGGTCCGGCGCCCTGAATCACGCACAGGAAAAACGCGAACGCAATCTGGAAGCCCGCATACGCGATGCGCGGCGATCCGAACGCGACCCACGCGGACAGCCACGCGCCGGCGAAGACGAGCGCCATCAGTTCGCCGATCGACGACAGCGCCGGCACGACGAATACGAGCGCGGCGGTGCCGAGCAATGCGCCGATCATGCAGCCGAAGATCCGCAGCGTGAGCTTCTCGACCGTTTCGGCCGTCGAGCCGAGCGACACGATGTAGCAGGTGACGACGCAGGTATGGATGCCCGACCAGTCGAGCTGCGAGTACAGCAGGTAGCAGAAGATCGCCGCCGCTGTCGTCTTCAGCGCATAGCGGATGTGGTCGGGATTGGTGCGTGCGTCGGGCAGGAAGAAGCCGCCGCGTGGGGCCGCTACCGGCGCGGCGGTGGGCGCTTCGGGCGCGGCGGCAGGGGCGGCGGGCGTTGCTTGGGCCGAAGCCTGCGTCGCTGCATCGGCCGTCGGGGCCGTCGCGCCCGGCTCCGCAAAATGCGTGATCGTTGCCTGCAGACCGGTCGCGACGACGCGCGCGAGCGGCGGCAGCGCGTCGGCGGGCGGCAGCGCGAGCGTCACGTCGACCGGGTAGCCACCCTGTTCGAGAATGGCGGCCATGTCGTCGAGCGTCGCGGCGATCGGCGTGGCGAACGCATCGGGCAGCCGCGCTTCCGGTTCGCGATCGGCCAGCGCGACGTCGACCATCAGCGCGGTGCTCGACGCGATCGCCTGTCGCAGCGCCGCGAAATCCGCGACGTCGGACGAGCCTTCGAGCTTCGACAGCTTGAGCCACGTGAGCAACGGCTTGTCGCCTTCGCGCAGGCTCGCGTCGAACGCGGCGCGTGCATCGTCGTCGTCGCGCAGTCGCCGCGCGGCGAGCCGCAGCCGCTTCGCGAGTTGCGCGTGCGCGAGCTTGCGCGGCGACGGCGCGACCAGCAGGTTGACGACGATCGCGACGCCGACGGGGATCGCGATCGTCAGCCAGATGTACAGCAGCGCGCGGGTGGCGGCTTCGCCGAACGGCGCGAGGCCGAGCTGGTCGAGCCCGAAGCCGACGATCATCGCGAGAATCGCGCCCACCGGGCGCAGCTTGCTCGCGGAAGTCAGGTACAGCAGGGCGACCGACAACACGGCCATGCATGCGACGCGCAGGATCGAATAGTCGATGCTGAAGATCGCGATGCCGAGCACGAGCCCGATCACGATCGTGACGATCAGCAGCAGCGCGGCCGCGAGTACGACGCTCGTGACGCGGTCGGCGCGGATCATGAAGAACACGACGTACGCGGACAATGCGGCTTCGGGCGTGCCGTATGCGGCCGTCACGAGCGCGGTCAGCGCGCAGATCAGCGCGACGCGCACGGCCATGGCCGCGCGCCCCGGAAACGGCGCGAGCAGCCGCAGGACTTCGCGCGGGCCCGGCGTGCGGACCTCAGCGGCAGGCTGAGCCATGCCGGACCTCGACGATCGCGCTCGCGCCGACACGCACGAGCTTGCCGTCGGGTTCGTCGAGCTTCACGCGCACGGGGAAGCGCTGCGCGACGTGCACCCAGTTCACCGAGCGCTGCACGATCGGCAGCGAGCGCGGCAGGTTGATGCGATCGCTGTCCGCGATGCCGGCGCCGATGCCGACGACCTTGCCCGTCATCGGCCGGTCGCGGTCGATCATCGAATAGACGGTCGCGCAGTCGCCGACCGCGATGCGATTGAGAGACGTCTCGCGGAAGTTGCCGACCGCGAACCATTCGCTCGCGTCGATCAGCGTGAAGATCGACTGGTTCGGTGCGAGGGTTTCGCCGGGGAGTACGCTCAGCCCCGTCACGAGCCCGTTGTGCGGCGCGCGCACGACCGTGTCGTCGAGCGCATGCTGCGCGCGGGCCAGCGCGGCTTCGCGTGCATGCAGCGTCGCGATCGCGTCGGCGTCGTCGCCGATCGTCTGCGCGGACGCGCGCTGCTGCTCCTGCGCCTGCGCGAGCGACACGGATGCATCGCGCTGGCGCACCTTCGCCTGGTCGAACTGCTGCGCGCTGACGTAGCCCTGCGCGGCGAGCGGCGCAAGCCGGTTCACGTCGCGCGTCGCGAGATCGTAGTTCTGCGTCGCGCGCTTGACCTGCTCGGCGGCGACGGATGCGTTCGAGCGCTCGCCGATCAGCGAACGGCGGCGGGTGTCGAGCGACGCGCGCGCGAGTTCGAGGTCGGCCTGCGCCTGCGCGACGCTCAGCCGGTACGGCACGGGATCGATCACGTACAGCAGGTTGCCTTTCGCGACGCGCTGGTTTTCATGCACCGCGAGCTGCACGATGCGGCCGCCGACCGGCGACGCGACGTGCACGACGTCCGCGTCGATCGACGCATCGTCGGTGGACGGATAGGCGGTCGTGCGATGGTACGCGTACGCGAGCGCCGCGATGCCGAGCGCGACGATCGCGAGCGCGATCACGCGGCCTTTGACGGAGGGGCGGGCGATGCCGGCGGCCTTCATGCGAACGGCCCCGTGCCGGCGAGCCAGACGATCACGGCGACCACGAGCCCGATCGCGGTGCAGACGGCGAGCTGGTAGGGCACCGTCGCGGCCCAGCCGGTCGCGACGAACACGCGGTGAGCGACGATCGCGCCGACGATGCCGACGATCGCGCTGACGAGCCACAGCGGGAAATACGCGCCGAACAGCACGTAGGACGGTGCGCCGCGCGATGCGCAGCCCGCGAGCGGCAGGGCGGGCGCCAGCACGGCGGCGACGCGCAGGGGCGCGCGCGGCGTTGTTTTTCTCATGGTGTGACGAGCTCGACGTTGGGGGTGGATGCCGGGCGCGGCGCAATGCGGATCGTCGCCGCGACGACGATTCCAGGATACGGAGGCGATCATAAATCAGCGCGATGCGGATCGCCAGCAATCCGGCATGTTCACCGCATCGGCCGAGGCTGGCCGTGGCCGCGTCGTCAGTCATGCCGGACGATCCGGCAGCGCGTGTCGGCAGCGATGATCGGACCGCCGCGATTTTGCCAGCACCCGCTCGCGTAGGGTTGCTAACGGACTGTAAAGGATCGTCAGATGAAATCGCGCGGCGGAATTTGCCATGCCGACGCAGCGGCAATCGGCGCGCAAACCGTCGATTGCCGCTTGGACCCATGCAAATCCGGTGGGCCCGCTGACCGCGCGGATCCTCGACGAGCCGGCCGACGAGATAGTGGCGGAGCACGCTCGGCAGGAACGCGCTCATCGCCGTGGTGTTCGCGAACACGCGTACGTGGCCTTTTATGCCCGACGCCTGTTCCTGCCGGTTGCCGGTCAGCTGCTGGAGCTGGCGCAGCACGCCGCGCGCATGCGTGTCGCCCGGCGCGGTCAGCGTGACGCCCTGGCTCGTGAGGCTCGGCAGTTCCACGCTGACCTGCTCCTCGAGGGGCTTGATGCGCATGATCGCGGCCGGCCGCGACAAATGCGCGCGTTCGGTGGCGCACGTGGGGATGCTCGCTTCGGCGATCTGCGTGAAAAGTTTGAAGTCGACGAGAACGAAGCGCATGGCCGTGGCGGCGGGAGGATGGCCGATTGGCGTGTAAAGCCGCACGGCGCTGCGCCGCCGGCCGCGACCCGTCGTCGCGGCCGGGATCTGTGTACCATCGTGCATATGGCGCGACGCGCGGCACCGGGCATCACGGCCCGCGCGACGCGCGTCGGGGAAGCGGTACTGCAACGAAGGTGAACGTTCCATGCGAAGTTTCTTTGTCCGGTTCATTGCAATCGGCGTGCTGTTCCATCTGTACGTCGGGATGCGGATCATTCCCGACGCATTCGCGTCGCCGCTCGCACGCACGATCGCGGCGCTCGTGCTGGCGAGTTTCGTCATCCTGATTCCGGTCGGCATGTTCTCGCGCCGTTTCGACGAAGGGTGGGCGGCGACGCTGGTCGGCTGGGCCGGCGCGCTCGCGATGGGTTTCTTCTCGTCGCTGCTGGTGCTGACGTTCCTGCGCGAAATCGTGCTGCTCGGCGTGCTCGCGTGGCGGCATCTCGGGCATGACGGCGCATGGAGCCGCGCGGCGCCCGACACGGCGCTCGGCGTGCTGGCGGTCGCGGTGCTCGCGACCGCGATCGGGTTCGTCGGCGCGCGCCGTACGGCGGCGGTCAAGCGCGTGTCGATTCCGGTCGCCGGGTTGCCGGCCGCGCTCGACGGGCTGACGATCGTGCAACTGTCCGACATCCACGTCGGGCCGACGATCAAGCGGCCCTACATCGAACGGATCGTGCGCGCGGTCAATGCGCTCGACGCCGACCTGGTGGTCGTGACGGGCGACGTGGTGGACGGTTCGGTCAAGCGCCTGCGCGAACACACGGCGCCGCTCGGCCAGATGCGCTCGCGGCACGGCAGCTTCCTCGTGACGGGCAACCACGAGTACTACGCGGGGGCGCATGCATGGATCGACGAGTTTCGTCGTATCGGGCTGACGGTGCTGCTCAACGAGCACGTGCTGATCGAGCACGGCGGCGCGCGCGCGGTGCTCGCGGGCGTGACCGATTTCACGGCGGGCGGCTTCGATCCCGCGCATCGCAGCGACCCTGCGCAGGCGCTGGCGGGTGCGCCGCGCGACGTCGGCACGAAGATCCTGCTCGCGCACCAGCCGCGCAGCGCGGAAGCGGCGAACCGCGCGGGCTTTACCGTACAGTTGTCAGGGCACACGCATGGCGGCCAGTTCCTGCCGTGGCCACCGTTCGTGCGGTTGCAGCAGCCGGTGATCGGCGGGCTGAACCGCTTCGGCGACATGTGGCTGTATACGAGCCGCGGCACCGGCTACTGGGGACCGCCGAACCGTTTCGGCGTGCCGTCCGAGATCACGCTGATTCGGTTGACGCGCGGCTAGCCGATGGCCGGGAGGCGGCCGTCGCGCGATACGAACGCGCCTCGCGGTGCACGGCGGCTTCCTGTCGGCCTTTCGGCGGCGAATGACAGCGCATGGCGGCGCGCGGCGCCGTTGGCTAGTATGCAGACATGCGTTTTTCGCTCCGTTCCTTGCCCGTTCCTGCCGACATGTCGACCCCCGATCTCTTCGCTGACACGCCCGTGCCCGACGTGGACTGGTACCCGGACTGGCTTGCGCCAGCCGACGCCGATCGCGCGCTGGCCGCGCTGATCGGCGAGGTCGCGTGGCGGCAGGACACGATCCGCACGCCGCGCGGACGCATTCCGTTGCCGCGGCTCACCGCGTGGCAGGGCGAACCGGATGCCGTGTACGTGTATTCGGGGATCCGCAACGTCCCCGAGCCCTGGACGCCGGCCGTGCTCGAGCTGAAGCAGGCGGTCGAGGCGACCTGCGGCGTGCGTTTCAACAGCGTGCTGCTCAACCGCTATCGCAACGGGCTGGACAGCCTTGGCTGGCATGCGGACAACGAACCCGAACTCGGCGACGCGCCGGTGATCGCGTCAGTGAGCCTCGGTGCGATGCGCGTGTTCGATCTTCGTCATCGCGCGATCGGCATCACGCATGCATACCGTCTCGTACATGGCAGCCTGCTCGTGATGCGCGGACGCACGCAGGCCGAATGGCAGCACCGCGTGCCGAAGGCGCCGGGCGTGCAGGGCGAACGTGTGAACCTGACCTTCCGGCGCGTGTCGATGGCGGGCGGATAGGTCGCGCCCCGTTTCTTTGATTCACGAAAGGTGGACGCAAGCAATCGGCCGCGCGTGCGGCGCGTTGCCGCACGAACGCGATGCCGGACGGCGCGACCGGGCGCTGAGGCCCGTCCCGTATGGATTTCAGGTAGATTCGATCGACCACGCGGTTCCGATAGGTGAGTGAAACCTCTGATGGTGCGTCGCAACAATTCCTGAATAAACTGTCGAATGACAGAAGTGCGTCGGCATGCCGGCGCGACCCTTTCGACATGTCTCCGTGCGTGGCCGACGCAGCGCGCAACGGGGCAGGAGCAAAACGCGTGACCGTACTCGACCCTTCCTTCGCACCCTCGCTGCACGTCTTCGAGCAAGACGACGGATGGCAATGGGCGCTGACGGTGAAGCGGGCGACCGGCGTCGGCGTGAAAGTCGTGGCGTTCAGCCGGGAAGGCTTTCGCGGCGAAGCCGAGGCATACGCCGCCGGCCAGCTCGCCCGCGCCGAATATGACGCCGCCGTGACGGCCTGACGCGGCGATCCCGCCCGAGGATCGTCTTCCTCCGTGCCGTCCGTTACCGGGCGGTGCTTCCCTGACTGCTTTCCATTTTTCGCTTTTCGCGGGTGGCGAGAGGCGACTGTCCGCTCGCGTTTGCCGCGCCATCTGTCCTCGCGCCGACGATGCGACGCGCATGGCGAAAGCCTGTACGCGGGCTCGCGAGCCCCCGAGCAAGTACGCACTGCGTTCGGCGCGAGCAAGCCCGGAAAACGCACGGCCATATCGTAATAAGATATGACGTTATCGCACCGGCGAGACGATGACGTCCCGCCTTCCTGAAAGGAGCTATCCGTGCAACTGACCCAGTTAGGCGGGCATGTCGCCCAATCCGGTGTCGCCGAGCGGCAAAAACACGCGCAAGCGTTGATGTTCGGGATGGCGAACATCGACGAATACGTGTCCGGCGGCGTCTGCTACGACGCCGCGGCGTATGTCCGGTATCTGCTGCGCGCCGACGCGATGATCGCGCCGGGCGCGCTGCTCGACACGATCGGCCAGCTATGGAAGACGCGCTTCAACTTCGAGACCGGCAATCAATGGGACGGGCGCGCGAGCATTCCCGCGGGCACCGCGGTGGGCTTCGCGCGGGGCACCAATGTCTTTCACGCCGCGATCGCCGTCGGCGGTACCCGAATCCGCGGGATCAACGGTGGCTTGCTGGGCGCCGGATGGCTGCATCCGGTCGATCTGACGCGGGTACTGCAGCCGGACCCGGCCGGCGGCTTTGCGTACGACCGCACGACCATTCGCGTCTATCTGTCGCGCCTGTAGGCTGTCCGGCGTCGAATCTCACGCTCCGGCCAGCGTCGCCCGACCACGTGCCGCGCGCGGCCGCCTTCCGGCCGTCCGGCGATTTCCGCATGGCGTCGCGCCGTCCAACGCTGCTATCCTCTCGACCTTGAATGACGTGTGATGGCGGCGGGCGCGCATGCCGCGTCGCGGCGCTGCGCGCCGGTGCGAGCCCACGCGCGCACTGAGGTAGCATGACTGAATATCCACGACGATCGACGACCTGTTTCGTGACTGACTTCCTTCCGTCCATGTCCACATGGTCAAGACAACGATGAGCGGTGCACCCGATCCGGCGGCGCCCGGCGACGACGAGTCGTCGGGCGGCGCTTCGTCCTATCTGGTGCCGGGGCTCGAGCGCGGGCTGCGGATTCTCGCCGAATTCTCCGCGCGCGAGCCTGTACTCGGCGCGCCCGAGCTGTCGAAGCGCATCGGCATTCCGCGCACGACCACGTTCCGCCTGCTGCAGACGCTCGAGGCGCTCGGTTTCCTCGAGCGCGTGAACGGCGACCGCTATTTCCGGCTCGGCGTCGGCGTATTGCGGCTCGGCTTCGAATACCTGAATTCGCTCGAACTGACCGATCTCGGCACGCCCGTGCTCGAACGGCTGCGCGATTCGACCGGCCTGTCGACGCACCTGCTGATCCGCGATCAGCGCGACGTGGTGTTCGTCGCGAAGGCGCAGAGCAATACGTCGATGTTCGGTTCGGTGAAGGTGCACGTCGGCACGCGCCTGCCCGCGCATGCGACCGTGCATGGCCACGTGCTGATGGGCGACCTGACGCGCGATGCGCTGCGGCAGCTCTACCCGGAGAAGAAACTCGAACGGTTCACCGAGCGCACGCCCGGCACCGTCGACGAACTGTACGAACGCGTGCGTCATTACGCACGGCTCGGCTACGCGGTCAGCGAGGCGGCATTCGAGAGCGGCATTTCGGCCGTGACCGCGCCGGTGCGCGATCATTCGGGTTCGATCGTCGCGGCGATCACTGCGACGGTGCCGCGCTCGGAGATCGGCGACGCCGGCGAGAAGGAGCGGCTCGTCGAAGCCGTGTGCGGCGCGGCGGTCGACCTGTCGCAACGGCTGAACTATCGTCCGCTCGAAAGCGATCCGACGTTCGCGCATGCGCGCCACAAGGTCGCGATGTTCTGACGCGTGCGCGTCGTACCGGCCGCGGCGCGCGGCATCCCAGACGAAGAAAGCGGCCCGCGGGCCGCTCTTGTCGTTTTCGGGCGTCGAAGCCTGGTGCCTGAACGCGCTCAGAACGAGTGATGAATCCCGGTCAGCACGATCACCTGGTTCGCGGTGCTCGACACGCCGGCCGTGAAGAACGCAGCCTTTGCGCCGCCCGAACCGTGTTCATACAGCACGTTCGCATACAACTGCGTGCGCTTCGACAACGCGTAGATGTCGCCGAGTTCGACCTGCGTCCAGCGGCGGCCGGCCAGCGTCGTGGTCGCCGCGCCGCCCGCGATCGTGTTGAACGCGCTGCTGCGGTAGTTCACGCCCGCGTCGTAGCTCTGGAACGTGTCGGAAAACCCGTTCGACTGCATCTTCACGCGCGTGTAGAGGCCATGCACGAGGAAGTCGCCGATCTGGTACGACGCGCCCGCGCCGATGTTCTCGACCTTGTTCGCGAGGTAGCCGTTCGCGGTGTTCTGCCCCTGGAACGACGTGATGCCGGTCTGGCCGATCAGGATCGAGCGGTCGTGCTCGTTCGAGTAGACGGCCGACGCCTTGAACGGCCCGTTCGCGTAGTTCAGCGCGACGCCGACCGATTTGCCGGTCGAGAAGTTCGTCGTGTTGCCGAGCGCGAGCGTGGCCGCGGCCGAGAAACCGGCGAACGTCGGTGAGCGGTACTTGACCGAATTGTTGTACGGTACGTTGCCGGTCGCGGCGAGCCCGTCGATGTTGCCCGGATGGAACGCAAACCAGCTCAGCGCGAGGTACGCGGTGCTGAGCGGATCGAGATAGTCGAACGTCAACGGCGTCTGGCGGCCGAGCGTCAGCGTGCCGTAGCGCTCCGAGCCGAGGCCGACGAACGCCGCGCGGTTCCAGATCGTGTTCGCGGTCGCGAACTGGCCGTTGTTCGTATAGAAGCCGTTTTCCAGCTGGAAGATCGCCGACAGCCCGCCGCCGAGATCTTCCTTGCCCTTCAGGCCCCACCGGTCGGGCTGCGTATTGCCCTGGATCATTGCCCACTTCGCGTGGCCGCCGACGTTGTTCACGTACGCGACACCCGCGTCCATGCTGCCGTACAGCGTCACGCTGCTTTGCGCCCACGCGCCCGACGCGGCGCCCATTCCGATGACTGCCGCTGCTACCGCATGCTTGACCATTTCGTCTCCTGACTCTCCAACCTGATGAATACGTGTTGTGACGGCCTGCGCAGGCACGGCCGGCCGTCGCGCATGTTCATCGCCGAGTGGGCATTCTTGTGTTCCATATAAGGAACAACGTACCTTTGATGGAATGGAGTATAGAGGTGTCGCACGCCGGATCAAAAATAAATTTTTCGGGACGGATGGATGCCGTCCGGAGACCAGCCTGCGCGGCGTCATGTCTCGAAACAGTCGATAAATACCCGTCGTAAAACAAAAAATCACATTGGATAGGGTAAGTGGAGGGACAGGTCGACCTGCCGGTCGGTGTTTTCCCTAGGACATGCAGCTTTTTGTTTTACTCGTGGAAGGTCGCTCCTATAATCACCATCGATAAACTGCTGTTCCGGATATGGAACAAATCAAGAGTGGATCAGAAGGAAGGGTGCGAGATGTCTGAGCAATGGATTTGCGCCGGTCACGCCGGCGCACTGTCGGAAGACACGCCGATCGAGTTCAAGCGGACCGACGGCGTGGAAATCGGGATCTACCGCGTCGGCGACGACGTGTATGCGCTCGAGAACGTGTGCCCGCATGCGTACGCGCTGCTGACGCAGGGCTTCGTCGACGAAGGCACGGTCGAATGCCCGCTGCACGAGGCCGTGTTCGACATCAAGACGGGCGAATGCCTGAAGGGTCCGGGCGGGCGTGCGCTGAAGCAGTACGCGGTGCGCCTCGCCGGTGAAGAAATCCAGATCAAGGTGGAGTGACATGAAAGAAGCGACCGTCAATTTCAATCCCTTCCTGAAGCCGTGGGTGGCGCCGCAGCCGAACAACGTGGCCGGCAAGGGGCGGATCGAGATCCCCGGCCAGGTCGAGAACCAGGTCTGGCAGAACCGCAAGGCCGAGCCGACGCAGTACGAGAACGACCTCGGCGATGCGCTCGAACGCGTGTTCGAGAGCGGCGCGACCGAACTGGAAGACGTCGTCGCGGGCCTGAACCGCATCGGTTTTCGCGCACCGGACGGCACGGTTTGGACACCTGAGCGCTTCCGCGCCGAAATGGCCTCGCTGGCGGAATGAACGCAGCGACCGCGCCGCGCGCCTGAGCGCCGATCCGACGACAACCGCATCCGGAGCACACTGATGACGTCCCCCGTACAACACGAAACCCAACACGACCCAGTCCGCGATTACCTCGACCGCGGCATCAAGAACTACTGGTATCCCGTCGCGCCAAGCTGGCAGGTGTCGAACGCGCCCGTCGGCGTCACGCGCCTGTCCGAGCAGATCGTGCTGTGGCGCGATCACGAAGGAAAGGTCCACGCGCTGGAAGATCGCTGCCCGCACCGCGGCGCGCGCCTGTCGCTCGGCTGGAACCTCGGCGGCAACATCGCGTGCTGGTATCACGGCATCGAAGTCGACGGCGGCGGCACGGTCAACCGCGTGCCGGCCGTATCGAACTGTCCGCTCGAAGGCACGAAGTGCGTGAAGTCGTATCCGGTCGAAGAGAAGGCCGGCGCGATCTTCCTGTGGTTCGGTGACGAAGCGCACGGCGAGCCGGCGCCGCTGAACCTGCCGGAAGAACTGGTCGCCGACGAGTACGCGCACTTCCTGTGCGTGTCGAACTGGAAGTGCAATTACCAGTATGCGATCGACAACGTGATGGACCCGATGCACGGCGCGTATCTGCATGCGACGTCGCACTCGATGGCCGAAGGCGACAAGCAGGCCGACATGCGCGTGCGCAAGACGGAAACGGGCCTGATGTTCGAGAAGATCGGCCAGCGCGACGTGAACTTCGACTGGGTCGAACTTGGCGAAACGGGTTGCCTGTGGATGCGCCTCGCGATTCCGTACAAGCAGAAGTTCGGTCCCGGCGGCAATTTCGGGATCATCGGCTTCGCGACGCCGGTCGACGGCGACAACTGTCAGGTCTACTTCTGGCGTACGCGCAAGGTCGGCGGCTGGCAGCGCGACGTGTGGCGCTTCATGTACCGCAACCGCCTCGAGGGCCTGCACTGGGACGTGCTCGAGCAGGATCGCTACGTCCTCGAAAGCCTCGCGCCGCAGGCGCGCGATCACGAATACCTGTACCAGCACGACGTCGGCATCACGCGTGTGCGCCGGATGTTGCGCCAGCGTGCGCAGGAACATCTGTCCGCGCTCGACGCGCATCGCGCGGCCCACGCCGCTTCGGAGCCCGCGAATGGCTGAGTTCGCTCCGGTCGTGGCGCTGCCCGGTCGCCGCGTGCTGGTCACGGGCGGCGCGCGTGGTCTCGGCGCCGCATTCGTGAAGGCGCTGGTCGAAGCGGGCGCACAGGTCGCGTTCGGCGACGTGCTGGTCGACGAGGGCCGCGCGCTGGCCGCGCAGCTCGCGCAAGCCGGCCACACCGCGCATTTCTTCGCGCTCGATCTCGCCGATCCGGCCAGCATCGACGCGTTCGTCGCACAGGGCGCGGCGGCGCTCGGCGGCATCGACGCGCTGATCAACAACGCGGCGATTACGAACTCCGGCGGCAAGCTCTCGACGGAGCTCGACGTGTCGACGTGGGATGCCGTGATGACCGTGAACGTGCGCGGTGTGTGGCTCGTCAGCAATGCGGCGCTCCCGCACCTCGCGCAATCGGGCCGCGGCGCGATCGTGAACCTCGCATCGGACACCGCGCTGTGGGGCGCGCCGAAGCTGCTCGCGTACGTCGCGAGCAAGGGCGCGGTGATCGCGATGACGCATGCGCAGGCACGCGAGTTCGGCGCGCACGGCGTGACGGTCAACGCGATCGCGCCGGGGCTGACCGAAGTCGAGGCGACGGCCTACGTGCCCGCCGAGCGCCATGCGTTCTACCTGCAGGGCCGTGCGCTCACGCGCGCGCAGGTGCCCGACGACGTGACGGGCCCCGTGCTGTTCCTGCTGTCGGACGGCGCGCGCTTCGTGACGGGTCAACTGCTGCCGGTGAACGGCGGCTTCGTAATGAACTGATTTGAAGTTTTCACTCGGAATGAAGGAGAGGACGATGGCGGACGCCGATCTCGAACGCAAGTCGTGGGACCAGCCGGAAGGCGCAAGCTTCAACGACTGGATGGAAGGGCGCGTCGCGCGCTATGCGACGCGGCGCTACGACTGGGACGCACTGAAGTTCCAGGCCGACTACGACCCGAAGTACCGCCGTGCGCAGATGCGCTACGTCGGCACGGGCGGCACGGGCGTCGCGAAGGACGTCAACACGGTGCCGGCCGGCAACTTCACGTTTTCGACGATGGTGATCCCCGCCGGCAACATTGGCCCGAGCCACATCCATATCGACGTCGAGGAAATCTTCTTCGTGCTGCGCGGCAAGATGAAAGTGATCTGCGAGCGCGACGGCGAGACCTGGGAAGCGATCCTCGGCGAGCGCGACCTGATCTCGGTGCCGCCGGGCGTATATCGAACGGAAATCAACATCGGCGAGGAAGACGCGCTGATGTGCGTGATGCTCGGTTCGTCGAAGCCGATCACGCCGACGTATCCGCCCGATTCGCCGCTCGCGAAGATCAAGCGTTGAGACGGAGCCGGTGAAGCAATGAGTGTCATCGACAAACGCGAACGTGAACGCGACCGCACCGCGGCGTTCGCCGCGCTGCTCGGGCAGTTTCCCGAACAGCGTTGCGAAGCCGGCGCGGCGGGCACGATCGGCTACCGGGAGGCCCGCGCGCAGCATGCGGGCCGCACGCTGCCCGTCGTGCTGCTGCACGGAATCGGCTCGGGCGCGGCATCGTGGGTGAGCCAGCTCGATACGCTGCGCGCATCGCGGCGCGTGCTCGCGTGGGATGCGCCCGGTTACGGCGTGTCGACGCCCGTGCACGGCGCGTCGCCGGCCGCCGCCGATTACGCGGCATCGCTGAACGCGTGGCTCGAGGCACTCGGCATCGAGCGCTGCGTGCTGGTCGGGCATTCGCTCGGCGCGATCGTCGCGGGCGGGTTGGCTCGCGCGATGCCCGCGCGGATCGCCGGCCTGCTGCTGATTTCGCCGGCGGGCGGCTACGGCAACGCACCGGCCGACACCCGCGAATCGCGCCGCGACGCGCGGCTCGCGATGCTCGCGGAACTCGGCCCAGCCGGGCTCGCCGAGCAGCGCAGCGGCAACATGTTGTCCGGCTTCGCGAACGAGGACGCGCGTGCATGGGTGCGCTGGAACATGGCGCGCATCGTGCCGGCCGGCTACGCGCAGGCCACGCATCTGCTCGCGAACGCCGATCTCGCGGCCGATCTCGCCGGTTTTCGCGGCCGCACGGCCGTGGCCGTCGGCGCGAACGATGCGATCACGCCGCCGGCCGCGTGCGAGCGGATCGCCGCGGCCGCGCACGTCGGGCTGCAGGTGATTCCGCAGGCGGGTCATGCGGGTTACGTCGAACAGCCGGCAGTCTATTCATCGCTGATCGACGGCTTCTGTCGCCAATGCGATCGTCAACGGGGGCTGGAATGAGCGAACCGTTGCAACAACGGCAGGACGCGGACAACGCGAAGGCCGAAGCCGGCTACGTGGTGCCGGGCCTCGAACGCGGGCTGCGCATTCTCGCCGAATTCTCGCCGCGCGAGCCCGTGCTCGGCGCGCCCGAACTGTCGAAACGGCTCGGCATTCCGCGCACGACGGTGTTCCGTCTGCTGCAGACGCTCGAATCGCTCGGCTTTCTCGAACGCGCGGACAAGGATCGCAACTACAAGCTCGGCATCGCCGTGCTGCGGCTCGGTTTCGAATACCTGAGCTCGCTGGAATTGACCGATCTCGGGCTGCCGGTGATCGAGAGCCTGCGCGATGCGACCGGCTTCACGACGCATATCGTGATTCGCGACGGCCGCGACGTGGTGTTCGTCGCGAAGGCGCAGAGCCAGTCGCCGGTGTTCAGCTCGATCCGCGTGAACGTCGGCACGCGGCTGCCCGCGCATGCGACGACGCACGGCCACGTGCTGATGGGCGACCTGTCGCTGAAGGAACTGCACGCGCTGTATCCGGAAGGCATGCTGAACCGGATGACGAGCGCGACGCCGGAGACGGTCGACGCGCTCTACGAAGTGATTCGCGAGGATGCGCTGCGCGGCTACGGCGTCAGCAATTCGTCGTTCGAGCGCGGGATCTCGGTTGTCACGGCGCCGGTGCGCAACGAGACGCAGAAGATCGTCGCGTGCATCACGGTGACGGTGCCGCGTCCGGAGATCGACGCGGCGCTGATCGCGGACGGGCTGATCGACAAGGTGCAACGCGCGGCGGCGGAATTGTCGCGGCGGCTCAATTACCGCTCGGATGACGAGCACACGTTTCTGAAAGCATTAGGACTCCGATGATCAAGATCGATCTGACCGGGCAAGTAGCAGTGGTGACGGGCGGCTCGTCCGGCATCGGCCTCGCGACGGCCGAACGGTTCCTGCAGGCCGGCGCATCGGTCGCGATTTGCGGCCGCGACGGCCACCGCCTCGCACGCGCCGAAGCAATGCTTCGCGACAAGTACGCAGACGCACAACTGCTGGCCGCACGCTGCGACGTGCTCGACGAAGCCGATGTGACCGCATTCGCGCAAGCGGTGTCCGCACGTTTCGGCCGCGCCGACATGCTGGTCAACAACGCCGGCCAGGGCCGCGTGTCGACCTTCGCCGACACGACCGACGACGCATGGCGCGAAGAACTCGAGCTGAAGTACTTCAGCATCATCCGTCCGACGCGCGCATTCCTGCCGCTGCTGCGCGATGCGGCCGCGCCGACGATCACCTGCGTGAACTCGCTGCTCGCGCTGCAACCGGAGCCGCACATGGTCGCGACGTCGTCGGCGCGCGCCGGCGTGCTGAGCCTCGTGAAGTCGCTCGCGACCGAACTCGCGCCGCAGCGCATCCGCGTGAACTCGATCCTGATCGGCATCGTCGAGTCGGGGCAGTGGCGCCGCCGCCATGAAGCGCAGGCGCAGCCCGGCGAAAGCTGGGAGGCGTGGACGGGCACGCTCGCCCGCAAGAAGAACATTCCGCTGAATCGCTTCGGCAAGCCCGACGAGGCGGCCTGGGCCCTTTTTTATCTCGCAACGCATCTGTCGTCCTACACGACGGGCAGCCATATCGACGTTTCTGGAGGCTTTGCACGCCATGTCTGAAAAAACCACGGTTGGCGAGCTGATTGCCGCCTTTCTCGAGCAGTGCGGCGTGAAAACCGCATTCGGTGTCATCTCGATCCACAATATGCCGATCCTCGACGCGATCAACTCGCGCGGCAACATCCGGTATGTCGGCGCACGTGGCGAAGCCGGTGCGCTGAACATGGCCGACGGGCTGGCCCGCGTGTCGGGCGGCCTCGGCGTCGCGTTCACGAGCACGGGCACGGCGGCCGGCAACGCGGCCGGCGCGATGGTCGAGGCGCTGACGGCCGGCACCGCGCTGCTGCACATCACCGGGCAGATCGAGACGCCGTACCTCGACCAGGACCTCGCGTACATCCATGAAGCGCCTGACCAGTTGTCGATGCTCGACTCGATCTCGAAGGCCGCGTTCCGCGTGCGCACGGTCGAAACCGTGCTGCCGACGATCCGCGAAGCCGTGCGCGTCGCGCAGACCGCGCCGACGGGCCCCGTGTCGGTCGAGATTCCGATCGACATCCAGGCAGCCGAAATCGAATGGCCGGAAGACCTCGCACCGGCCCACGTTGCGGTGCGCGAGCACGATAGCACCCGCGTCGCGAAGCTCGCCGACGCACTCGCGGCCAAGCGCCGTCCGCTGCTGTGGCTCGGCGGCGGCGCGCGGCATGCCCGCGCGGAAGTCGAACGCCTCGTGAAGCTCGGCTTCGGCGTCGTGACGAGCGTGCAGGGCCGCGGCGTGCTGCCGGAAGATCACCCGGCGACGCTCGGCGCGTTCAACGTGCATGCATCGGTCGAAGCGTTCTACAAGACCTGCGACGCGCTCGTCGTGGTCGGCTCGCGCCTGCGCGGCAACGAAACGCTGAAGTACAAGCTCGCGCTGCCGCAGCCGCTGTTTCGCGTCGATGCCGATGCGCTCGCTGACAACCGCGGCTATCGCAACGCGCTGTTCGTGCACGGCGATTCGAAGCGCGTGCTGGCCGAGCTGGCCGACCGCCTCGAAGGCCGCCTGTCGGTCGATCCGCAATTCGCGGCCGACCTCGCGGCGGCTCGCGAGGACGCGGTGGCCGACGTGGCGAAGGGCCTCGGGCCGTACAGGAAGCTCGTCGACACGCTGCAGGCCGCCGTCGGCCGCGACTACAACTGGGTGCGCGACGTGACGATCTCGAACAGCACGTGGGGCAACCGCCTGCTGAAGATCTTCGAGCCGCGCGCGGGCGTGCATGCGCTCGGCGGCGGCATCGGCCAGGGCATCCAGATGGGCATCGGCGCGGCGCTGGCCGGTTCGGCGGCGAAGACGGTCTGCCTCGTCGGCGACGGCGGCCTGATGGTCAACGTCGGCGAGCTCGTCACGGCCGTGCAGGAAAACGCGAACGTGATGATCGTGTTGATGAACGACCAGTGCTACGGCGTGATCCGCAACATCCAGGACGCGCACTACGGCGGCCGCCGCTGCTTCGTGCAGCTGCATCAGCCCGATTTCGCGCAGTTCTGCGCGAGCTTCGGCCTCACGCACTACCGGATCACGTCGCTCGACCAGGCCGAAGCGATCGTGCGCGAAGGGATCGCGAAGGAAGGGCCGGTGATGGTCGAGGTCGACATGCTGTCGGTCGGCTCGTTCGCGTCCGCCTTCGCGGGCCCGCCGGTGAAGAAGGAAGCGCCGACGGAGCGCCAGTATGCATAACGGACACAAGCGGGCACCCGTCGACGTCGCGATGATCGGCTTCGGCGCGATCGGCGCGGCCGTGTACCGCGCGGTCGAGCACGACGCGTCGCTGCACGTCGCGCACGTGATCGTGCCGGAGCATCAGCGCGACGCGGTGCAGCGCGCGCTCGGCAGTGCGGTGGAGGTCGTGTCGTCGGTCGACGCGCTGGCCCGCCGCCCCGCGTTCGCGCTCGAATGCGCGGGCCACAGCGCGCTCGTCGATCACGTCGTGCCGTTGCTGAAGGCCGGCACCGACTGCGCGGTCGCGTCGATCGGCGCGCTGTCCGATCTCGCGCTGCTCGACGTGCTGTCGCAGGCCGCCGACGAAGGCGGCACCACCGTGACGCTGCTGTCCGGCGCGATCGGCGGCATCGATGCGCTGGCGTCCGCGCAGCAGGGTGGCCTCGACGAAGTGCTGTACGTCGGTCGCAAGCCGCCGCTTGGCTGGCTCGGCACGCCGGCCGAGGAACTGTGCGACCTGCGCGCGATGACCGCGGAGAAGGTGATCTTCGAAGGCACTGCGCGCGATGCGGCGCGGCTGTATCCGAAGAACGCGAACGTCGCGGCGACGGTCGCGCTCGCGGGCGTCGGCCTCGACGCGACGCACGTGCGCCTGATCGCCGATCCGGCCGTCGAGCGCAACGTGCACCGCATCACCGCGCGCGGCGCATTCGGCGAGATGTCGCTGGAAATGAGCGGCAAGCCGTTGCCCGACAATCCGAAGACGTCCGCGCTGACGGCGTACAGCGCGATCCGCGCGCTGCGCAACCGCGCGGCCTGCTGCGTGATCTGACCGGACCATCGAGCGTCCGCCCGCGCCACGGCGAGGGCGGATGTGCAGAGACAGACTTGTGGAATTTGTGACATGACTCCTTTCGATACGCGCCTCGTGCCCGACGGCAACATCCTGATCGGCGGCGAGTGGCGGCGCGGCCGCGGCGCGCCTTACGCGAGCCTCTATCCGGCCGACCAGTCGCTGAACATGGAAGTGTCGACGGCGAACGCGGAGGACGCGGCCGACGCCATCGTGGCCGCCGACGCCGCATGGCGCCGCGCCGACTGGGCCGGGCTCAAGCCGCATCAGCGCGCGCAGGTGCTGTACCGGATCGCCGACCTGATCATGCAGCGGCACGAGGCGCTCGCGAACCTGCAGCGCCGCGACAACGGCAAGCCGATCGCCGAGACGCGCGTGCTCGTGGCCAGCGCGGCGAATACGTTTCGCTATTTCGCGGCGTGCCTCGAAACGCTCGACGAAGAACTGACGCCGTCGCGCGGCGACTACCTGACGATGAGCGTGTACGAGCCGATCGGCGTGATCGCGGCGATCACGCCATGGAACTCGCCGATCGCATCCGATGCACAGAAACTCGCGCCGGCGCTCGCCGGTGGCAACGCGGTGGTGCTCAAGCCGGCTGAAGTCACGCCGCTCGTGTCGCTCGCGCTGGCGCGCATCTGCGAGGAAGCCGGCGTGCCGAAGGGCGTGCTGAGCGTGCTGCCGGGCAAGGGCTCGGTGATCGGCGACGTGCTCGTGCGTCATCCGCTGGTGAAGAAGGTGTCGTTCACCGGCGGCACCGAAGTGGGCCGCGGCATCGCGCGCATCGCCGCCGAGAAACTGATGCCGGTGTCGCTCGAACTCGGCGGCAAGTCGCCGACGATCGTATTCGACGACGCGGATCTCGATCACGCGGTCAACGGCGTGCTGTACGGAATCTTCAGCTCGTCGGGCGAGGCGTGCATCGCCGGTTCGCGGCTGTTCGTGCAGCGCGCGGTGTACGACGCATTCATGCAGCGGCTGGTGGCCGGCGCGCGCAAGCTGCGCGTGGGCGACCCGACGCGGCCCGATACGCAGATGGGCCCGCTGATCACCGCGAAGCATCGCGAGTCGGTCGAGCGCTACGTCGCGCTCGGGCTGGAAGAAGGCGGCCGGCTGTTGTGCGGCGGCGAGCGGCCGTCGGGCGACGGGCGCGAGGACGGCTTCTTCTATCAGCCGACGATTCTCGAAGGCTTGCCGAACAGCGCTCGCATCTGCCAGGAGGAAATCTTCGGGCCGGTGCTGGTCGCGATGCCGTTCGACGACGAAGCGTCGCTGATCGCGCAGGCGAACGACAGCGTGTTCGGCCTCGCGGCCGGCATCTGGACGCGCGACTACAAGCGCGCGTGGCGCATCGCGCGGGCGCTGGAGACGGGCACCATCTGGATCAACACGTACAAGCTGTTCTCGATCTCCACGCCGTTCTCCGGCTGGAAGGAGAGCGGGATGGGCCGCGAGAAAGGGCGTCTCGGCATCCGCGAATACATGCAGCAGAAGAGCCTTTACTGGGGCTTGAACGACGCGCCGCTGCCGTGGGCGAACTGAGCGAAGGGGAATGACGCAATGAGCATCTTGGGAATCGAGCAGATCACGTACGGTGTCGACGACCTCGCCACGTGCCGGCGCTTTTTCGCGGACTGGGGCTTGAAGGAAGTCGCGCACGACGACACGCGTGCGCGTTTCGAGACGCTGAACGGTTGCACCGTGCTCGTCGTGAAAGCCGACGATCCGTCGCTGCCGCCCGCGTTCGAAGCGGGCCCGACGTTGCGGGAAGTCACGTGGGGCGTCGCGACGCGGCAGGAAGTCGACGCACTGCGCACGAAGCTGGCCGGCCAGCCCGGCTACTACGCACAAGACGATGCGGTCGGCTGCATCGACCCGAACGGGATGGCGATCCGTATCGAAGTCACGCGCAAGCGCGCACTCGACATCACGGGCTCGCCGTCGAACGTGTGGGGCCAGACGCTGCGCGTCGATCAGCCGAGCCCGATTTATGCGCGCGCGGAGCCGGTCGAGGTCGGGCACGTCGTGTTCTTCACGAATTGCCTCGATGCGCAGGAAAAGTTCTATCACGAACGGCTCGGTTTCGAGACGTCGGACCGTTATCCGGGCCGCGGTGCGTTCATGCGCTGCGCGCCGCATGGCGGCCACCACGATCTGTTCCTGCTCGCGCTGCCGAACGGTAAACGCGGCCTGAACCACGTCGCGTTTACCGTTCGCGACATCCACGAAGTGTTCGGCGGCGGCATGCACATCGACCGCTGCGGCTGGGAAACGCAGCTCGGCCCGGGGCGTCATCCGGTGTCGTCCGCGTATTTCTGGTACTTCCAGAACCCGGCCGGCGCGCTGATCGAGTACTACGCGGACGAAGACGTGCTGACGCCCGAATGGCAGCCGCGCGAATTCGAACCAGGCCCGACCGTGTTCGCCGAGTGGGCCGTCGACGGCGGCCTCGACGGCAACACGCGCCGGCAGAAGAACGCGAAGGCGCCGGAAGGCAAGTTCATGACGGAGCGCAAATCGTGAGCGAAGAGAACACACAGGAGCAGGCCGCGCCGGGCACGGTCGTCGTGATCGGCGGCGGCCAGGCGGCCGGCTGGGTGCTGAAGACGTTGCGCGCGCAAGGGTACGCGGGCCGTCTCGTGATGATCGCCGACGAGCCGCACCTGCCGTACGAGCGTCCGCCGCTGTCGAAGGCCGTGCTGGCCGGCGACGCCGACATCGAGACCGTGCGCGTCGTGCGGCCCGACGAATTCGACGCGCTGAACGTCGAAGCGTGGCAGCCGGAACGCGCGGCGTCGATCGATCGCGCACGTCGCGTGGTGAGAACCGAAAGCGGCCGCGAGATCGAATACGACCGGCTCGTGATCGCGACCGGCGGCACGTCGCGCCGCTTGCCCGGTGCGCTCGTCAACACGCCGAATCTGCATTACCTGCGCACGCTCGACGAAGCGGCCGCGCTCGGCGAGAAGCTGCGCGCGAGCCGGCGCGTGCTCGTGATCGGCGGCGGCTGGATCGGCCTCGAAGTCGCGGCGACCGCGCGCAAGCTCGGCGTCGACGCGGTGGTCGTCGAAGGCGCGCCGCGCCTGTGCGGCCGCTCGGTGCCGCAGGTCGTATCGGACTTCCTGCTCGACCTGCATCGCTCGAACGGTGTCGACGTGCGACTTGGCGCGGCGCTTGAATCGCTCGATGCGCCGCCCGGTGATGCATCGAAGGTACGCGCGACGCTTGCCGACGGCACGACGATCGACGCCGACTTCGCGGTGGCCGGCATCGGCCTTGCGCTGAACGCGTCGCTCGCGAGCGACGCGGGGCTCGCGGTCGACGACGGCATCGTCGTCGACGAATACGGCGCGACCAGCGACCCGGCGATCTTCGCGTGCGGCGACGTCGCGAACCATCACAACGGCTGGCTGAAGCGGCGCGTACGGCTCGAATCGTGGGCGAACGCGCAGAACCAGGCGATCGCGGCGGCGAAGGCCGTGCTCGGCGTGCGTGCACCGTACGCGGAGATTCCGTGGTTCTGGTCCGATCAGTACGACGTGAACCTGCAGATCCTCGGCGATCTGCCGGCCGATGCGCAGCTCGTCGTCCGCGGCGATCTCGCCGCGCGTCGTGCGACGCTGTTTTTTGTTGGCGACGGGCATGTGAGAGGTGTCATCGCCGTGAACAACGCGCGTGAGCTGAAGCTCGCACGCAAGTGGATGAACCAGGGCCGGGCAGTGGATACGGAAGCCCTGGCAGACACGACCCAAGCGCTTGCCTGACCGGCTCGACCGGAAAGAGACCCAGGAGACACCCCGCATGAGCACTTTCGACAACGTCGTGGCCGGCAAGGCCACGATGGAAGCTGCCGCTTCCACGCCCGGCGCGATCATCGCGCGGCTCGAGCGGCTTCCGGCCAACGCGATGCAGATCCGCGCGCGCGTGCTGATCGGCACCGCGACGTTCTTCGACGGCTTCGACGTGATCACGATCGCGGCGACGCTGCCGCTGCTGATTCACAAGTGGGGGCTGTCGCCTACGCAGATCGGCATGCTGATCGCGTCCGGCGCGATCGGCCAGTTGATCGGCGCATTCCTGTTTCCCGCGCTCGCGGAAAAGCATGGCCGCGTGAAAGCGATCGCATGGAGTTCGGCCGTGATCGGCATCACGAGCATCGCGTGCGGTTTCGCGCCGACGTTCGAGATCTTCGTGCTGCTGCGGATTCTGCAGGGGCTCGGGCTCGGGGGCGAGTTGCCGGTCGCCGCGACGTACATCAACGAGATTACGCGTGCGCATGGCCGAGGCCGTTTCGTGCTGCTGTACGAGATCGTGTTCCCGATCGGCCTGCTCGTGTCGATGGCGCTCGGCGCTTGGCTCGTGCCGCGCTTCGGCTGGGAGATCATGTACTTCGTCGGCGGGCTGCCGGTGATCCTGTCGCTCGTGCTCACGCACCTCGTGCCCGAATCGCCGCGCTGGCTCGCGTCGCGCGGGCGGCTCGCGGAAGCCGGGCGGGCGACGAGCGCGTTCGAGGCGTCGGTGCGCGGCGAACTGCCGCCGGTCACGCAGGCGGCCGCGTTCGACGAGATGGTGCGCCAGCATCCGAAGCGCAGGATGAGCGACCTGTTCCGCGCCGCGTATCGCAAGCGCACGCTCGCGGTGGCGACGCTGTGGGCGACCTGCGGGTTCATCCAGTACGGGTTGTCGACGTGGCTGCCGACGATCTACAAGAACTTCTATCACGCGCCGCTGCAGCTCGCGCTGAACCTCGCGGTGATCGGGTCGGTCATGGGCGTGCTCGGGTCGCTGGCGTCGGCGCTGCTCGTCGACAAGCTCGGCCGCAAGCCGGTGATCGTGTGGTCGTTCGTGCTGTGCGCGCTGTCGCTCGCACTCGCGGGTATCTATCACGCGTCGTCGGTGTACGTGGTCGCGATCTTCTGTTCGCTGTCGCTCGGGCTGATGGCGTCCGGGTTCATTACCGCGTACGTCTACACGCCGGAGCAGTATCCGACGAGCATCCGCGCGTCGGGCTGCGGGCTCGGCAGCGCGTGGCTGAAGATCGCGTCGTTCGTCGCACCGATGGTCGTGCCGCACGCGATCATCGGCGGAAACCTCGCGCCGGCGTTCTACCTGATCGGCGTGGTGCCGCTGATCGCGGCGCTGACCGTGCACTTCGTCGGCATCGAGACGAAGGGGAAGGTGCTGGAGGCGCTTGAGGCGTAAGCGGGGCCGGCGGCGGTAGCGGACGACGTGGTGAGGCCCGGGCGATGCCCGGGCTTTTTGTTTTTGCGGCGATGTTGGCGTGGCGGGACGGGTCGTGCGAATGCGCGGCATGGCCGACTTGAGGCTTGCGTGTTCTAATTCACGCTCCCGTTTTTCGATCGAGTGTTGTCATGCCCCTGTTCGAACCAGTCACGCTGGAAACATCCCGCCTCGTGCTGCGGCCGCTTCGCGACGCCGACGCGCCGGCCTTCTTCGAGATCTGGTCCGATGCGGAAGCGATGCGCTATTTCTCGTTCTCGCCGATGACGGAAATCGAGCAGGCCGAGGCGCGCGTCGCGCGCAACGTGCAGACGTCCGCAAGCGGGGAGAGCCTGGTCTGCGTGCTTGAACTGCGGGAAACCGGCGAAACGCTCGGCGAGTGCGTGCTGTTCCATGCGAACGCGCAATGCCGACGCGCCGAGATCGGCTTCAGCCTGCGGCGCGCGTTCTGGCGCGGCGGATACATGCGCGAAGCGGCGTCGGCCGTGATCGATCATGCATTCGGCACGCTGCGGCTGAACCGGCTCGAGGCCGATATCGATCCGCGCAACGTCGCGTCGGCGGGGCTGCTCGAACGGCTCGGCTTCGTGCGGGAAGGGCTGCTGCGCGAACGCTGGATCGTCGGCGACGAAGTGTCGGACAGCGCGCTGTACGGGTTGCTGGCGAGCGACCGCCGCGCGTAAATAGCCGACTTGCCGGATTCGCCGGGCGAACGTACGCTTGGTCGATACCACGATCGACCCACAGGTTCTCGACCATGCAAGCCCATCCTTTGCGTCTTTCTCCCGGCGACGATCTGCGCGGCGCCATCGAGGCAGCGTTACGTCAGCACGAAGCGCATGCGGCCTTCGTGATCCAGGGCATCGGCAGCCTGAGCGTCGCGCAGTTGCGTTTCGCCGGCGTCGATCAGCCAACCGAACTGCGCGGCGACCTCGAAATCCTGACGCTGGCCGGCTCCGTATCGCCGGACGGCGCGCACCTTCATATGTCGATTTCCGATGCAGCCGGCCGCGTGACGGGCGGCCACGTCGCGAGCGGCTGCGTGGTGCGCACGACGGCCGAGATCCTGCTCGCGCTGCTGCCCGCGCATCGCTTCTCGCGCGAGCCGGATGCGGGCACCGGCTTCAACGAACTGGTGATCCGTCGCGAGTCGGGCGGCGACGCCGCATGAATGGGCGGCGACGCTAGAATCGCCGGTCATCGAAGACTTTCCCGTTACCGCTCATTCCGCAAGACGCAATCCATGGACGACACCGACACCGACATCGAACAGAAGGCGTGGGACATCGTCCGGGCGTGGCTCGAACGCGCGACGCCCGAGCAGTGGCACCGGTTCGCCGCACGCTCCAATTACGACGGCAACGGACGCGCATTGCGCTGGCTGCTGGACAATCGCAACGTCGATCGCGCGACCGCACTGCTGATCTACTGGAATCTCGGCGCCGCGTGGTTCGTGCAGTATGCGAGCGAAAGCGATCTGGGCGACGCGTCGTATCAACTCGATACGTTCCGGCTGCTTCGCGACATCGAGCAACGTTACGCCGACGGCTATTACGCCAATCACGGCATCTGGTTCGATCCGCACGACTTCGATGGTGCGGGGCCGAACGATTATCCGGACGTACCGGTCGCGCGGCCCGTGCCGGCGCTGATGCTGCAACCGACCGACGGGCGCGAGTACGTCGATCTCGACGAAGCGGACGGCTATGACGAAGGCTTGCCGTTCGACGTCGTCGAGCGGCTGCACGCGCTGTACGACTGACCGGACGGGCGCGTCCGGTCGCCGACGCATGAAAAAAGCGCCGCGGCCTTTCGGCTTGCGGCGCCTTTCGGTGCGCTGCGACGTCGACCGCCCGTCGCAGCCCGACTGCGTGCTTACACCTGCACGGTGTCGGCCACTTCCTTGAAGTCCTCGATCTGGTCGAAGTTCATGTACTGGTAGATCTTGTCGCCGTTGGCGGTGAGCACGCCCATGTCGGCCATGTACTCTTCCTTGGTCGGGATCTTGCCCAGACGCGAGCAGATCGCGGCCAGTTCAGCGGAGCCGAGGTACACGTTCGTGTTCTTGCCGAGACGGTTCGGGAAGTTGCGGGTCGACGTCGACATGACCGTCGCGCCTTCGCGCACCTGTGCCTGGTTACCCATGCACAGCGAGCAGCCCGGCATTTCGGTCCGTGCGCCGGCCGTGCCGAACACGCCGTAGTGACCTTCTTCCGTCAACTGCTTCTGGTCCATCTTGGTCGGCGGCGCGACCCACAGCTTGACCGGGATGTCGCGCTTGCCTTCCAGCAGCTTCGACGCGGCACGGAAGTGACCGATGTTGGTCATGCACGAGCCGATGAACACTTCGTCGATCTTCGCACCGGCGACGTCGGACAGCGTCTTCACGTCGTCCGGGTCGTTCGGGCAGGCGACGATCGGCTCGTGGATGTCGGCGAGGTCGATCTCGATGACGGCCGCATATTCGGCGTCGGCATCCGGCGACAGCAGTTGCGGGTCGGCCAGCCACTGTTCCATCGCGGCGATACGACGCTGCAGGCTGCGCGGATCCTGGTAGCCCTGCGCGATCATCCACTTCAGCAGCGTGATGTTGCTGTTCAGGTATTCGATGATCGGTTCCTTGTTCAGGCGCACCGTGCAACCGGCGGCCGAACGCTCGGCCGACGCATCCGACAGTTCGAACGCTTGCTCGACCTTCAGATCGGGCAGGCCTTCGATTTCGAGGATGCGGCCCGAGAAGATGTTCTTCTTGCCTTGCTTGGCGACCGTCAGCATGCCTTGCTTGATCGCGTACAGCGGGATCGCGTTGACGAGGTCGCGCAGCGTGACGCCCGGCTGCATCTTGCCCTTGAAGCGGACCAGCACCGATTCCGGCATGTCCAGCGGCATCGTGCCGGTGGCGGCCGCGAACGCGACCAGGCCCGAACCCGCCGGGAAGCTGATGCCGATCGGGAAGCGCGTGTGCGAATCGCCGCCGGTGCCGACGGTGTCGGGCAGCAGCATGCGGTTCAGCCACGAGTGGATTACGCCGTCGCCCGGGCGCAGCGCGATGCCGCCGCGCGTGCTGATGAAGTTCGGCAGCGTCTGGTGCGTCTTCACGTCGACCGGCTTCGGATACGCGGCGGTGTGGCAGAACGACTGCATCACGAGGTCGGCCGAGAAGCCGAGGCAGGCCAGATCCTTCAGTTCGTCGCGGGTCATCGGGCCCGTGGTGTCCTGCGAGCCGACCGAGGTCATCTTCGGTTCGCAGTACGTGCCCGGGCGCACGCCCTGGCCTTCCGGCAAACCGCACGCGCGGCCGACCATCTTCTGCGCGAGCGAGAAGCCCTTGCCGCTATCGGCCGGCTGATGCGGCAGGCGGAACAGCGTCGACGGCGCGAGACCCAGCGCTTCGCGCGCCTTCGCGGTCAGGCCGCGGCCGATGATCAGCGGAATGCGGCCGCCGGCGCGCACTTCGTCGAACAGCACGTCGGACTTCACCTGGAATTCGGCGATGACCTTGCCGTCCTTCAGCGCCTTGCCTTCGTACGGGCGCAGTTCGACCACGTCGCCCATGTTCATTTGCGACACGTCGAGTTCGATCGGCAGCGCGCCGGCGTCTTCCATCGTGTTGTAGAAGATCGGCGCGATCTTGCCGCCGAGGCACACACCGCCGAAGCGCTTGTTCGGGACGAACGGGATGTCTTCGCCGGTGAACCACAGCACCGAGTTGGTGGCCGACTTGCGCGAGGAGCCGGTGCCGACCACGTCGCCCACATACGCGACGAGGTGACCCTTTTCCTTCAGCGATTCGATGAACTTGACCGGGCCGCGCTTGCCGTCTTCTTCCGGCGTGATGCCGGGGCGCGCGTTCTTCAGCATCGCGAGCGCGTGCATCGGGATGTCCGGGCGGGTGGTGGCGTCCGGGGCCGGCGACAGATCGTCGGTGTTGGTTTCGCCCGTCACCTTGAACACGGTGATGGTCAGGCTTTGCGGCACTTCCGGACGGCTCGTGAACCATTCGGCGTCGGCCCAGCTCTGCAGCACGGCCTTCGCGTGCGCGTTGCCGTTGTCGGCGAGTTCCTTCACGTCATGGAACTGGTCGAACATCAGCAGGGTTTTCTTCAGCGCGTCGGCGGCGACCGCGGCGACGGCTTCGTCGGACAGCAGTTCGATCAGCGGCTGGATGTTGTAGCCGCCGAGCATCGTGCCGAGCAGCTCGGTGGCGCGCGCACGCGAGATCAGCGGGCAGGCGGTCTCGCCCTTGGCCACGGCGGCCAGGAAGCCGGCCTTCACGCGCGCGGCTTCGTCGACGCCGGCGGGCACGCGATGGGTGATCAGCTCGAGCAGCGTCTGCTCTTCGCCGGCGGGCGGGTTGGTCAGCAATTCGACCAGTTCGGCGGTCTGCTGAGCCGTCAGCGGCAGGGGAGGAATACCGAGCGCGGCGCGGGCGGCCACGTGAGCACGAAAGTTTTCAAGCATGGGGAGACCTGCTGATATTGCGTTTGAGGGGAAGGCCTTGCCGGCACTCCGGGGCTATTCCAGGCACTGCTTTGAGCGGGATTCTAATCTCAATGATCTGGAACGTCAAATGTCTTATGTCTTATATAAGACTTGGCGGCGCGAAAGACCGGAGGGCGGCTGCATGGCGGAGACGGCCTTGTCGGGGTGGGGTTCGGCGGGCGGAGACGCGGTGTGGGTTCCGGTCGCCGGTGTCGCACATAACTGCACAAGCCCGCAGGAAACGGCACACACCGGCCGCGTTCGGGTCGCTACGCTTGCTGTCGCGCAGCTTGCAATCGGGCGTCGGAACGGGAGGCGGAAGTCGTCGCGCGCCTGTCGATTCGGCCCGGGCGGTAGCGATTCCGTTGACTCCGGCGATCCACGACATGCACTCCAGAAACGCGATTTTCCTGATGATGGCGCTCGTCGCGTCGCCGGCCGTTCACGCCGCCACGCCCGGCAACGAAGCGCGGGATGCGGCGAGCCGGCCGGTCGCGCTGGTCTATCGCGGGCCTGCCGCGTGCGACGGGTGCGCCGAAACCATCGCCAGACGCCTGCGGGAATCGGACTACCGGTTCCGGGTGATCTACGTGGGGCCGGCGGAAAAGCTCAGGATCACGCCCGCGGCGCTGGCCGGTGCGGCGCTCTATGTGCAGCCCGGCGGCGGGCAGGACATTCCCGGCGCGGCGGCCAGCATCGGCCGAAATGAAATCTGGGCGGTGCGGCGATACGTGGCGAATGGCGGTCGATATCTCGGAGTGTGCATGGGCGCCTACCTGGCCGGCGAGCAGGGTTTCGGGCTGGTCGCCGGCGATATCGACTCCGAGGTCGACCGGCCGGGCTCGACGCTTCACGGCATCGCCGATACGGTGACGCCGGTCGTCTGGCGCGGGAAAAAGCGCTGGATCTACTATCAGGACGGTGCGAGGCTGCCGGTCGCGCCGATCGGCTCCGGCGGGATCGTGCTGGCGATCTACCCGAACAAGGACATCGCGGCCGCCACGTATCGCTACGGCAAAGGGCGCGTCGGCCTTGCCGGCCCGCATCCGGAGGCCGATGAAAGCTGGTATCGCCAGAACGGCCTCACGAATCCGGACGGCGTGGTGCCGGACATGGCCTACGACCTGATCGACGCGACGATGAAGCCGTAACGGAGGTGCCGCGGCGCGCGCGGTTTATTTCCGTTTGGCGCGATACGCGTCGAGATTTTTCCGTGCCTGTGCACGGATCGCACGCTGCATGAAAGGCGTCCAGCCGAGCAGCGCGCCTTTCATTCCGAGAGCCTGACGCGCCCAGCGCCACAGGTCGAAATGGTCGCGATGCTCGACGATGCGTCCGTCGCGAAACCGGAAGCGCGCATCGATCCGGTTGACCACCATCCGCCCGGTCGCGGCGAACCGGTAGCGCGCGCTCCACTTCGCGCGCCCGGCCTGATCGTCCGCGGCGACTTCGCCGAACGTCAGAGCGAATTCCTGCGCCCGCGCGACCAGCATCCGCCACATGTCGCGCGCAAGTTCGCCGCGCAGCTCGCCGAATGCGGGATCGCTGAACACGATGTCGTCGGCGTAGCACGCGAGCATCGCGTCGATGTCGCGTTGCTGGAAGGCCGTGTAGAAGCGCTGGATCAACTCGGTGTTCGGATCAGTCATGTCGGGGCGTAACGGGGCAGGGAGGGGCGGACGATGACGTCCGTCGAAACGCCGATCGGGAAAGTGATGGCCGGCAGCGCAAACGGGCGCCCGTGCCTGCGACTTCAGGCGCGGCACGCTCGCCACGGATGATACGCGTCAGCGGGCCGCCATCGCGACGTTCCGATCGTTCCGTCCCGTCACCAGGCAGCCCGACATGAAGGCCTCGCTCTGGCTGCCGGCAGCGGCTTCGCCGAAGCCGCGACCGAGCGCGTCGGCCTTCACCTGCGCGGCGCCTTGCTCGCACGCGAGCGGGCTGGCGTCGCGGCCCTGTGCGTGCAGGATCGCGCGATCGCCGATGAGATAGGCCAGCAGTGCAAAAACAGCGATATGTACGGCTCGTCTCATGGTTCGTCTCCTCGTCGCTCAAGCGTAACGCGGACACGTTCGACGAAGCACTTGGGGCTTCCCCCGGTAAACGTCTGCTGAAAGCGGTGGCGTGCAGGACGATCCTGTCCTGTTTTTTCGTCACCGCCGCCCGGCGGACGGGCAATGCGCGCCAGTTTGACGAATGTCAGGGTCCGGGCGGGCGGCGGCGGTCGCGCGGCCGTTCAAGGCGATAGCATGAACGCATGATTTGACGGAACGCGATGCGGGTCAACGCATCGGGTCCGGCAAGCAGGCCGATGTTGAATATCGCTGTCGAAATAGTGAGGAATCCAAATGTTGAACGTCTCGTCCGTCCTGATCAGTCTTGCCCCGATGTGGGCCATCCTGCTGCTGGCATCTTCGGCGGCCGCCTATTTCGTGTTCTGGCGCAAGGTCATCAAATAAGCGCTGCGCGACAGCGTGCGCACGATGCGCACGCGTGACGCGCCTTTCCGTCATTGCACCGCCGTCACCGGCACATTCGAAATCTGCACCAGACGGGCCATCACGCTGCGCCGAAACACCGACATCAGCGCGTGCAGCGGATCGCGTCTCGGCGCGGCCACGACGATCTCGTCGCACCCGGTCTCGGCCGCCGCGGCCGCGATCGTGTCGGCCACCGGGCCGACCTTCAACACGACGCTGAACTTCACGTCCGCATCGCGCAGGATTCGCTCGGCCATCGCGAGATCGTCGGTCGCGAATTGCGTCTCGATCGCGCGCAGCCGCGACAACGGGTGATAGGCCTCGAGCCGCGTCGATTCTAGCGGCGCCTGCACGTTGAGCAGCACGACCTCCGACGCGCAGCGCTCGCGATACAGGAACGTCGCGTGACGAACCGCCTGAAGCGAGCGGGGCGAATGGCCGACCGGAACCAGCAGCTTGAGCATGGACGATGAACCCGGAAACGAAGTGCTTCCAGCATAGCGGGCGGCCGGACGAAGCGATCTAAAGAGATCGGCCGGCCGCATAAAAATGTCGTTAACGTGCGCGATCCCGTGGCGCACCGATTAAAAATATAAGAAATTTAAGTTTATGCGCATAAACGGCTGCGAGCGGCGGCGCCGGTCCTGCCCGGCCGTCGCCGGCTGTCCGACGCATCGCGATTCAGTCGAATCCGCAATGAATTGCGCCGCAAAATATCGGAGGTTGCCCGGATCGCGTCGCGTAGAGTAGAGCGGCGGCGCCGCCGGGCGGCGCGCCATCCGATACCGCTTCCCAGGAGACCTCGCATGCCGCACGGCGCCCCGCAGTTTCTCGCTCCCGCTTCCATTTCCGTCGATCCGATCGTGCGCCTGTCGGCCGGCGAGCTTGCGTCGGCGATCCGCGGCAAGGCGGTTTCGTGCGTCGAGACGATGCGTGCGTATCTCGACCATATCGAGCGCGTGAACGGCGCGGTCAACGCGATCGTCGCGCTGCGCGACCGCGATGCGCTGCTGGCGGAAGCCGCGGAAAAGGATGCGGAGCTGGCGCGCGGCGACTATCGCGGCTGGCTGCACGGGA
The DNA here is from genome assembly GCF_001729305.1 of Burkholderia sp. A2. Classification (NCBI taxonomy): domain Bacteria; kingdom Pseudomonadati; phylum Pseudomonadota; class Betaproteobacteria; order Burkholderiales; family Burkholderiaceae; genus Burkholderia; species Burkholderia sp. A2. The sequence continues at coordinate 31,671 of NZ_LZXX01000125.1, forward strand.
TCCCGCAGGCGCCGAAGGATCTGGCGATGACGAAGGGGTTGCGGACGACCTACGGCTCGCCGATCTTCCGCGAGAACGTGCCGCAGGCCGATTCCGTCGGCGTCGCGCGGATGCGCGCGGCCGGTGCGATCTTCATCGGCAAGACCAATACGCCCGAATTCGGGCTGGGTTCGCACACGTTCAACGCGGTCTACGGCGCGACGCGCAACCCGTACGACCTGACGAAGAGCGCGGGCGGCAGCAGCGGCGGCACCGCGGCGGCGCTCGCGTCGCGGATGCTGCCGGTGGCGGACGGCAGCGATTTCGGCGGGTCGCTGCGCAATCCGGCCGCGTTCTGCAACATCTACGGCTTCCGTCCGTCGCAGGGCCGCGTGCCGCGCTGGCCGGGCGTCGACGTGTTCATGCAGCAGCTCGGCATCGAAGGGCCGATGGGCCGCACCGTCGGCGACGTCGCGCAACTGCTCGCGATCCAGGCCGGCCACGACCGCAACGATCCGCTGTCGCTCGCGGAAGATCCGGCGGTGTTCGCGCAGCCGCTCGACGCGGACCTGCGCGGCAAGCGCATCGCGTGGGTCGGCGACTGGAACGGCTATCTCGCGACCGAGGCCGGCGTGCTCGCGCAGTGCGAGCGCGGGCTGGCGACGCTGCGCGAGATCGGCTGCGACGTCGATGCGGCGCTGCCGGCGTTCGCGCCCGACCGGATCTGGCGTCTATGGCTCACGCACCGGCACTTGCTGTCGGGCGGCGGGCTGCTCGCGCACTATCGCGACCCGGCGCGCCGCGCGCTGCTGAAGCCCGAGGCGATCTACGAGGTCGAAGGGCTGCTCGCGCTGCAGGGCGAGGCGGTGTTCGACTCGAGCGTCGAACGGACCGCATGGCATCAGGCGGTGCTGAGCTTCTTCGACCGTTACGACTTCATCGCGGCGCCGACCGCGCAGGTGTTCCCGTTCGACGTCGACCAGCGCTGGCCGAAGGAGATCGCGGGCCGCGCGATGGATACCTACCACCGCTGGATGGAAACGGTCGTGCCGTGGACGCTGGCCGGCTGCCCGGTGATCAACGTGCCGGTCGGCTTCAACGACGCGGGGTTGCCGATGGGGATGCAGCTGATCGGGCGTCCGCGCGCCGATCTCGCCGTGCTGCAACTTGCGCGCGGGTACGAGCGGGCGGCCGACTGGGTCAACCAGCGGTTGCCCGCATGGATGGCAGCGTGACGGCGCCGCCGGCAGTCAGCCGATGGCGGGCGGTAGCGGCCGGATGACGAAGCGGGCGGTGACGCGCTGCCCGTTTTGCTTGGCATCGCTCGACGCGAAACGCGCCCGGGGAGGGGTTTCGTCGCGCCGCCTGTGCACGCGGGAGCCGGCGTCCATTGACGCAACCGGAGAAAGAATGCCGGTACGCGCGTGACATCGCATCGCAAACGCGGACGAATCGGCGCGACGACGTTCGCCGGCCGCGGAATTGCAAGCGGCGGCGCGCGGTGATTTCGTTTCGATGTGTTTCAGTCGTTGCGGCGGCGCGCGACGCGCTTCGACAATATCGCCTCGACCATTCGGGCACGAGGAAAACACATGAAGCACATTCGCGCGACGGGCCGGCATCTGGCCTCGGCAGGCATCGCGTTCGGCATCCTGGCGAGCGGCGCCGCGCATGCACAGCTCGACCTGCAGTCGATCGGCGCGTCGCTGCTCGGCGGCGGGCAGCAGCAGGCGGCCCCTGCGCAGGGCGGTGTCGCGCAGTTGCTGCAGGCCTATGTCGGCGCGAACCAGCAGGTGCTGAGCGGCCAGTCGTCGCTCGCGTCTGCGATGGGGCTGACGGGCGCGGCCGGGCAGGCGCAGCAGGCGGCGAGCCAGTTGTCCGGCGGCGATGCGCTGTCGCCCGCCACGCTGTCGCAGATGGGCGGCGCGCAGCAATCGGTGTCGCAGGCGCTCGGCCAGGCGTTCGCGAGCGGCGGCGCCACGCACGGCCCGATCGACAAGCAGGCGTTCAGCAACGGCCTCGCCTCGCTCGGGCAGGGGCTCACGCAGTACTCGCAACTGCAGTCGGGGCTCGGCAATCTCGGTTCGACGAGCGCGGCGTCGCTGCTGCAGTCGGGCCTGAATCCGCAGAACATGCAGGCCGCGACGTATATCGCGCAAAGCGCGCCTGGGCAGTTGCAGTCGCTCGCCGCGACGCTCAGCCAGGCCGTGCAGTTCGCGACGAGCCAGGGCATTTCGGTACCGTCGGTCGCGTCGTCCGCCCTGAAGCTGCTGCCGTAACGTCGTGCGGGTGCGATGCGTGGCCGTCATCGGGTACGCCGGCCGCGAACGATAGTCCCGCACAACATGGGGATTTCGCGCGATGCTATCGTGGCGGGTCCCTTTCATCGGTGCCGGTTCATGACTGACTCGTTCGACCTCTCGCGCTATTTCTCCCGCATCGGCTACGACGGCCCGGCCGAGCCGACGCTCGACGTGCTGCGCCGGCTGCATCTGCTGCACCCGCAGGCGATTCCGTTCGAAAACCTCAATCCGCTGACCGGCGCGCGCGTCGTGCTCGACCTGCCCGCGATCGTCGACAAGGTGATCGAACGCCGCCGCGGCGGCTACTGCTTCGAACTCAACAAGCTGTTCTACACCGCGCTCACGACGATCGGTTTCCGCGTGACGCCGCTGATCGCGCGCGTGCGCTGGATGCGGCCGCCCGAGATCGTCACCGCGCAGACGCACATGCTGCTGCGCATCGACCTCGACGGCGCGGCGTGGCTCGCGGACATCGGCTTCGGCAGCGCGACGCTGACCGCGCCGCTGCGCTTCGTGCCGGGCGAGCGGCAACTGACGCCGCACGGCGCGTTTCGCGTGATCGATGCCCCGGTCGACGGCGAGTTCGACATGCAGTTCGAGATCCCCGACGGCTGGCAGACGACCTACCGCTTCTCGCTGAAGCCGGCCGAATGGATCGATTACGACGCCGCGAACTGGTTCACGTCGACGTATCCCGAATCGATCTTCGTGAACGACCTGATCGCGTGCCGCGTGCTGCCGGACGGCCGCGCGGCGCTGCTCAACACCGTGCTGACGCTGCGCGACGCGGCCGGCGCCGGGCGCACGGTCACGTTCGACACAGCAGCCGACTGGGCCGCATGCCTGCGCGACACGATCGGCATCAATACGGCGGGATTCGATCTCGACGCGCTGTTCGCGCGGCTCGCGGCGCGAGCCGCGCGGTAACGCGGGCATACGAGACACTGCAAGCGGCCTGCTCGCGGGCCGCGCGCCGATTCAATCCAGTCGTTTCATCGCATCCGCATTTGACTTTTGCTAGATTGCTAGCATACTAGCCTCCATGACCGACGAAGAAGTGAAGCAATTCAACGTGTACCTGCCGCTCTCGCTGATCCGGCAGGTCAAGCATCGCGCCATCGAAACGGAGCAATCGCTGTCCGCGCTGGTGGCCGACGCGTTGCGCGCGTACCTGGCCGCGCCGCCCTCCGGCGCGGAACCGTCCAACAAGGAGGAGTGACATGTCATCCGAGCGAATCGAAGCCGTGTACCTGACGACGCACAACTGGGGCAAGTCGGCGAAGTTCTTCCAGGCGCTGGGCTTCACGCTGGAATTCGAAACCGATCACCAGTCGGGCCAGTTGCGCAGCGGCGACGGCCCGTTCCTGTTCATCGCCGAAGTGCCGCCGGGCGAAAAGCCCGACATGCAGGTCGTACTCAAGGTGGCCGACGAGCAGGCGGTGCAGCCGCAGCCGATCGTCGATGTCGTCACGCCGTTCGAGGATACGCACTGGGGCACGCGCGACATGACCGTGCGCGATCCGGACGGCCGGGTGTGGCGTCTGCAGGCGCCGGGCAAGCAGCACGCGTGAGGTCGACATGACGGTTATCCGCGAAGACGACGCGCCCGACAGCACGGCCGCGCGTGTCGCGCTGTGGCGGGCGCTGCACGTCGAGCTCGATGCACCGCCGCATGTGCTCGCCGACGAAATCGGGTTGCAATTGCTTGCACCGGCACCCGGCTGGCGGCAGCGCGGCGACATGGATCCGCAGTTCACGCGGCCGTTTCGCGCATCGATCGTCGCGCG